>NZ_VFVC01000036.1:0-60872 GCF_006441575.1 Mesorhizobium sp. B2-4-12 | reverse complement strand
CAGGCGCCCGCCGCTGAAACCGCTCCCGCAACCGAGGAGCAGCAGCCGCGCAGGAAGAAGCGCGACCAGCAGCAGCAGCAACAGACCGAGCAGGCGCCCGCCGCTGAAACCGCTCCCGCAACCGAGGAGCAGCAGCCGCGCAGGAAGAAGCGCGACCAGCAGCAGCAGCAACAGACCGAGCAGGCGCCCGCCGCTGAAACCGCTCCCGCAACCGAGGAGCAGCAGCCGCGCAGGAAGAAGCGCGACCAGCAGCAGCAACAGACCGAGCAGGCGCCCGCTGGTCAGGCGGCACCCGCCAATGACAACCAGCCGGTCGAGAACCCGCGCAAGAAGCGCAAGCAGGACCAGCAGATCGAGGCTGCGCCCGCCGAGCAGGCACCGGCCGCCGAGCCCGGGCAGAAGCCGGACAAGCACAGGAAACCGGCTGGGACGAACCAACCGACGCCGGAAGCCACACCTTTGCCGACCAACAAGGAAGCCCCGGCTGAGCAGCCGGCGCCGAAGGCCGAGCAGGCTCCTGCCGGCCAGGCTCCCGCACAAGGCGAACAGCCGCAGGACAAGACGAAGAGGAACGGCAGGAAACCGGTAGGCGAGCAACCGGCGACCGGCGAGCAGCCGCAGACCGGCCAGCAGCCCGCCACGGGCGAACAGCCCGCCACCGGCGGCAAGGCCGCGCCTGCCCAGGGCGAAAACCCCGTGCAGGGCGAGGCGCCCGCCGACAAGAACGCCGCTCCCATTCTCGACAGCCAGAAGGATGCCGAGCGCAAGGGCGGCAGAAAGCCCGCCAACCAGAATGGCGGGCAGCAGAATGGTGGCCAGAATGCCCAGCAAGGCACCGAGCAGGGGCAGAAGCCCGCAGCCGCTCCGGTCGACCAGGGACCGCCTCCAACCGACGACAAGGCCGCTCAGCAGGAGATCAGGACCGAGAAGATCGTCCCGGTGACGCAGGAGAAGGGCAAGCGCCTCGATCGCGCACCCGACGAGAACATCCGCGACCGCCGCCGGCCCAAGGGCGTCGACGTGCTCAAGGAGATCGGCGACCGGGTCATCATCCAGCTCAACGACCAGACGTTCGTCCAGCACAATGATCGCCCACGCCTGACCCGCGGCGCCAGGGACGTCTATTACGAGGACCTGCCGCAAGGCCGCACCCGAGAGACGGTCGAGCGAGACAATGGCATCCGGATCGTCACCATCCGCAACCACTACGGCGACATCCTGCAGCGGTCGCGCATCACGCCCGACGGCCACGAATATGTGCTGAGCTATGTCGACGAGAGGAGCTATGAGGATGAAAACGACTGGCGCGATCCCGGCGATGACCTGCCGCCGATGCGGCTGACCATCCCGCGCCGCGATTACATCCTCGATTCCGAGGATGTCCAAAGTCCGGACGACTACTACACCTTCCTCGAGCAACCGCCGGTGGAAAAGGTGCAGCGCCTCTATTCGATCAACGAAGTCAAGCGGTCGGCCCGCGTGCGTGATATTGCCCGGCGCATCGACCTCGACACGCTGAACTTCGAATTCGGCTCGTCCTCGATCTCCGACACCGAGGTGCAGAAGCTCCAGGGCGTCGCCGACGCCATGGAGAAGCTGTTGAAGAAGAACCCGGCGGAGACCTTCCTGATCGAAGGCCACACCGACGCCGTCGGCACGCCCGAGGCGAACCTCGCTCTGTCGGATCGCCGCGCCGAAGCGGTCGCCGAAGCGCTGACCAATGCCTTCGGCATCCCACCGGAGAACCTGACGACACAGGGCTATGGCGAGGAGTATCTGAAGGTCAACACCTCGGCGCCCAATCGCGAGAACCGGCGCGTCGCCATCCGCCGCATCACCTCGCTGGTGGCGCCGGTGGCGAGCAACAATCAATAGTTCAGCTGTTTCCAGGGCTTGAGACAGCACCTGGACTCAGATTGACAAGAAAGACCCCACCCCGGCGAACCGGGGTGGGCACGAGTTCAGGCCCCTCGCGCAAAAGAAGTTTTGTAGCGGCATAAGAGCCGCCTCATTGAATCGGAGCGGGGCAAACCCCAAATTCTGGACCGGGCGTTCCCTGCCCCGTCCCGACTCCAGCGGGACGCATTGAGCCCCGCCGGTCCCCTCGCCGGCGGGGTTTTGCTTTGACGGAGTGAGCCAGGCCGTTCTCACCGCCGCTGTACAGACCGTGACGGAATTGGATGAAGGCAGCGCCGCCGGCGCGCGATTTCCCTCAATAAATGCTTTTCACCTTCGTATCCGAATGCGCAAACACCTCGTCCGGCACGAAGAAGTCGCCGGCCAGCGGTCCGGTCGCGCCCGGCGCGTAGGCCGAAAAATCCATCACGCCTTCGGCCCGCAGCACCTCCTCGTCGATGTAGAAATTGCCCGATGTCTCGCGTGAGGGCCGCAGGAAGATCGCATGCGCTGCATCGGCCATGATGTCGGGCGAACGGCTCATCGCCGCCACTGTGGCGCCTCCCAGGAGATTGCGCACCGCCGCCGTGTCGATGGTCGAGATCGGCCACAGCGAATTCACCGCGATGCCGTCCCTGGCGAACTCGGCACTCATGCCCAGCGTGCACATCGACATGCCGAACTTGGCCATGGTGTAGGCGACATGGTTCTTGAACCACTTTGCCTTCATGTCGAGCGGCGGCGCCAGATTCAGGATGTGAGGATTTTCAGCCAACTTCAGGTGCGGAATGCACATTTTGGAGACCAGGAACGTGCCGCGCGTGTTGATCTGATGCATCAGGTCGTAGCGCTTCATGTCGGTTTCCAGCGTGCCCGTAAGCTGGATGGCGCTGGCATTGTTGACGCAGATATCGATGCCGCCGAATTTTTCGGTCGTCCTGGCAACCGCCTCGGCCACCTGCGCCTCCTCGCGGATGTCGCACAGCACCGGCAGCGCCTTGCCGCCGGCCTGCTCGATCTCCTGCGCCGCGGTATAGATGGTGCCTGGCAGCTTCGGGTGCGGCTCGGCGGTCTTGGCGGCGATCGTCACATTGGCGCCGTCGCGCGCGGCGCGCAACGCGATCGCCAGCCCGATGCCGCGCGACCCGCCGGAGATGAACAGCGTCTTTCCCTTGAGCGACATTTTTCCTCCGCTTCCCTGCAATCCTTTTCGTCGGCGCGATCCTTGCCCGTGGCGACTCCGGATACAAGAGCTTGGTGTCCCAAAGGACGATGACGCAACGGAGGCCGGTATCGCCCAAGGCCTGTTGGATGTCGCGGCCTTCATGGTATATATTCTATACAATGAGGTAGATTATAGAATGGCAGTGTCAATCAAGAATGTGGAAGTCGAACAACTGGCGCGCGAGTTGGCGCGCCGGCGTCGGGTGTCCGTCACTGAGGCGATCCGCCAGAGTCTCGAGCGCGAGATTGCCCGCGAGCGGCTGGTGCCGCGTGACGAACCCGATAGTCTCTTCCAGCGCCTGATGGCGATCGCCGACAAGGCCGGCAAGATTCCAAGACGCGAGAATGCGATGACCGAAGATGAGATCCTCGGTTACGATGAACTTGGAATTCCGACGCGATGATCGTCGATTCATCGGCCCTCGTCGCGGTTCTGGGCGCCGAACCTGGCCATGATCAATTTGTGCGCGCCATCACCAACGCCAGGAGACGGCTGATCGCGGCGCCAACGCTGCTTGAGACGACGATGGTGCTGGTCGGCGGCTGGCAGGACGAGATAGCCGATCATCTTGACGCCTTCCTGAGCGCGGCTTCGATCGATACGATCCCGTTCACGGCCGACCATGCGGCGGTAGCCCGTCAAGCCTTCCTGCGCTATGGCAAGGGCAGACATCTGGCCGCGCTTAATTTCGGCGACTGCATCGCCTATGCCGCGGCTCGGCTCGAGGCCATGCCGTTATTATTCAAGGGCAATGATTTTCGATTAACCGATATCGAACCCGCCATCTGACTGAGGCGTTAGACCAGCACCAGCCCCTGCCGCATCGCGATGGCGATGGCGTCGGTGCGATTGGCCGCGCCGAGCTTGATCAGGATCGCGGCGACATGGAATTTCGCCGTGTGCACGGAAATGTTGAGCCGCCGGGCGATCACTTTGTTGGGCGCGCCTTCGGCCAGCAGCGCCAGCACTTCCGCCTCGCGCGGCGACAGCGCCGGCCGCACGGCATGCTCGTCGGAGGCTTCGTCCTCGAAAGACTGGCCTTCGCTTGGGTGGAAATCCTCATGGCGCCCGCTGCCGCCATCGCCCGAGACGCGATACCCGGCTGTCGCCAGCCGCGCCGCCGCGGCAATCAGCAGATCGTCCGCGCCCGCGGGCATGACGGCAAACACCTCGCCGGCCGGCCGCTCGCCGCCGGCACGTCCCGACAGCAGCACCCGTGGAATTGAAGCCGGCACGGTATCACCGCCCCTGTCATCGACGATGGCAACGTCGGCCCTGCCGCCGCCGGCCACGACCGGTAGCAGGTCATCGCTGGTGGCAAGCGAGGCCGCCAGGCGCTCGGCGCGGGCCGCATCGCCAAGCGCAATCAGCACCACCAGCCGCCGCGAGGCGGCGCTGTCGGTCATGATCCGTTCGCTGGCGAGCATATCCATCTGGCCTCTCAGGAAAGTGGCTTTTCGCCGATGGTGAGCTGGACATCGCGCTGTTCGCCGCCACGCACCACGCCGAGCGTCACCGATGCGCCGGCGCTGTCAGGCCCGAGCCTGCGGATCAACTCGCGCGGACCATGCACGGCCGCGCCGTTCCAGGCCACGATGATGTCGCCCAGCGACAGGCCGGCGGCCTTGGCCGGGCCATTGTCATCGAGGCTCATCACCATCGCGCCGCGCGCATCGCGGTCGCGCACGGGATGCAGGCCGGCACCGAGGTAGCCGCGCGCGACATGGCCCTTCTCGCGCAGCGTCGCCACCGCCCGTTCGATCGTCTCGTAAGGCATGACCAGCGCACGGCCGCGCGGCCCGAACAGAAGCATGCCGATGAGCGCCCCCTTGGCGTCCAGCACCGGGCCACCCTCGAAGCGGCCGCCGGCGCCGACGGCCAGATGGATGCGTCGATCGATGGTGCCGCCGCGCATCGAGCGCCAGGCCGGGCCGACTTCGCCGACCGAGCCGGATACGGCCAGTGCCGAACCCTGGCTGCTGCCGATGGCAATGGCGACATTGCCCGGCCGGACCAGATCTGCCTTGACAAGCACAGGCGCGCTGACCGCATCCGCGGGCTTCAGCAGGGCAACCCCCGTGGAGGGATCGCGGCCGACGAGTTCGGCCTTCACCGCCTCGCCCGAGGCCAATGTCAGTTCGATCTCCTCGCCGGCCTCGACGGCCTCCTCGGCGGTGACGAAATAACCGTCGCCCCAGTGGAAGGCGCTTGCCGTGCGGTGATGATGCGTGGCGAAGCTTGCCGTAGCGGGCGCCGCCTTGGCGGCGAGATCGGCGATGGCCTCGGAAAATGCATTCAGATTGAAGTCGCTCATAATGATCTCCTGGGTTTTCTCATGCCCCAGATATCGCTCGGCGGTGCGTCCGGAGATACTCGCCTGACGGCTAGTTGCCGGTTCGACTGGCCATCTGGTCAGGTCGCGGCCGGTCGGGCCGCTCCGCACATATAGTTACGAAAAAGCCTGAAAACACGGAGCCCCCTATGGCCCTCGCCGCCCGGAAACTCGAATCCGATGAAACACTGCTCGATGCCTATTCGATGACGGTGGCCGACGCTGTCGACCGCATCGGCCCGGCTGTCTGCCGCATCGAGCGCATCGGCGGCCAGGGTGGCCATGGATCGGGCTTCGTCATTGCGCCGGACGGGCTGGTCGTCACCAATTTCCATGTCGTTGGCGATGCCAAAACGGTGCGCGTCTCGATGCCCGACGGCGCCTCCAGGGAGGGTCGCGTGCTTGGCCGCGATCCCGACACCGACATCGCGCTGGTGCGTGCCGACGGCAGCTTCGCCGATGTGGCGCCGCTGGGCGATTCCAAGCGGCTGCGGCGCGGCCAGATCGCCATTGCCATCGGCAACCCGCTGGGTTTCGAGTGGACCGTCACCTCGGGCGTCGTCTCGGCGCTCGGCCGCTCGATGCGCGCTTCGACCGGCCGGCTGATTGACGACGTGATCCAGACCGATGCCGCGCTCAATCCCGGCAATTCCGGCGGGCCGCTGGTGTCGTCGGCCGGCGAGGTCATCGGCGTCAACACCGCCATGATCCATGGCGCGCAAGGCATCGCCTTCGCGGTCGCCTCCAACACCGCCAATTTCGTCATCTCGGAGATCATCCGCTTCGGCCGCGTGCGGCGCGCCTTCATCGGCATCTCGGCCGACACCACCAATTTGCCGCGCCGGGCGGCCCTTCTGTCGCAAGTCTCGACCAGCACGGCGGTACGGCTTCGCACCGTCGAGAAGAACGGCCCGGCGGCCGAAGCGGGTCTCAAGGAAGGCGACATCATCGCCGCCATTGACGGGCGCCCAGTCACCGGCGTCGACGATCTCGTGCGCATACTCGACGCCGAGCGCATCGGCCGCGAGACGCTGTGCACGGTGGTGCGCCGCACGGGCGTCAGCCAGGTGATGGTGACGCCGGTGGCGCGGGCAAGCTGAGGCTGTCGCTCAACCCCCGGCCGCACCCTGCGCGTACCGCGCCAGAAATTCCTCGCTGGGCGGGATCGGCTTGATGACATCGATCAGCACCCCATTGGGGTCCGTGGTGATGAAATGGCGTTGGCCGAAGGGCTCGTCGCACAGGGAACGCAGGATCGGCAGTCCGGCGGCGGTGGCGCGCGCATAAGCGGCGTCGGGATCCGCGACCTCGAAATTGATCAGCAGGCCCGAGGCGCGGCCCCGTCCCTCCTGCGGGATCGTCTCATGGTCGCCCTGGACGATGCCGAGATTGACGCGCTTGCTGTCGACCGATTGCAGATGCACGTACCAGTCGCTCGTAAACAGCGGCTGGAAATCAAAGTGCTCGACATAGAAGGCGGCTGTACCGGCGACGTCGCCGGTCATCAGCACGGGGTAATAGCTTGACATCTTCATCTTTCGCTCTCCTGTCGATTAACATACAGTTTGCAGGTAAACGCAAATAACATACAGGCTGTATGTATGCAACAGGAATCCGGACGCCGCTCCAACCGCGACCGCACCGAAGCGACACGCGGCGATCTCATCGCGGCGGCGCGAAGGCTGTTTACGGAAAAATCCTATGCCGAGACCGGCACGCCGGAGATCGTCGCCGCCGCCGGTGTGACGCGCGGCGCGCTCTATCATCACTTCGCCGACAAACAGGCGCTGTTTGCCGCCGTGGTCGAGCAGGAGGCGCAGGCGGTGGCCGAGGAGATCGACCGGGCATCACCGTCCTCGCTCAGCGCCCGCGATGCGTTGATCGCGGGTTCGGATGCCTATCTCGCCGCCATGCGCGTGTCCGGCCGCACACGGCTCTTGCTGCTTGACGGGCCGGCCGTGCTCGGCCGTGCCGAGATGGATGCGATCGACGACCGTCACGGCAGCCGTTCGCTGCGCGAAGGCCTGGTCGCGGCAATGCGCGAGCGATCCATGAAGACGCTGCCGGTGGAGGCGCTTACCGCCCTGCTCGCCTCGGCCTTTGACCGGGCGGCTCTCGCCATCGAGGCGGGTGGATCCGACAAGGACTACCGGGTCGTCCTTCTGGCGCTGATCGACGGTCTGTCCCGGGCCTGACGGGAAACAACCTCCCTTAATGGGAAGGTCGGACCGCAGGTCCGGGTGGGTGCTGGCCCCGACACGGCGAGATGTCGCGCTTCCGTCAAAGAAGACGAACCTCAACTCTGCGCGTTGCCAATCTCGGGCTCATCCTCCGGCACCTCGCCCGGCTCGAATTCGTTGAAGCAGCCCAGCTGTCGCTTGAACTGGTCGATCAGCCAGGCCGCCGCCGGCTTCGGGCTGCGGTCGACGCGATGCATGGCATAAAGCGGCGAACTCACCTCCCTGTAGGGTTCGAGATCGAGCTCAACCAGCCGGCCATTGGCCAGATCCTCGGCGATCAGCCATCGCGGCAGACCGCCCCAGCCCAGCCCCGCGCGCATCAGCGTGTGCTTGGTGCGCATGTCAGTCAGGCGCCAGGTGCGGTAGGCGAAGACACCGTAGTCGCGCCCCTTGGTGCGCTCGGACTGGTCGATGACGACGAGTTGCGTGTGTTCGCGCACATCCTCGAGCGCCACCGGCTTCGGCAGCAGCGCCAGCGGATGGTTGGGTGCCGCGGCCGGCACCATGGACATGAAGCCGATGCGCACGAGATGCACGTCGACGTCGCCCAGAAGACCGCCGATGCCGAGATCGGCCTGTCCATTGACGACGTAGTCGGGAATAAGGCCGAGCGAGCCGATATGCAGGCGCAGCATCACCGCGGGGAACTGCGCCTCGAACGCCTTGAGCACCCGCACCAGCACCGGAGACGGCAACGCCACGTCGACCGACAACGCCACCTCGGCCTCCAGCCCGTGATGGTGCCCGTCTACCCGGGAGCGAATGCGCTGCAGCATGCCGATCATGCGCCTTGCATCCTCCAGCGTCGCCCGGCCGATCTCGGTCAGTTGTGGCTCACGCGTGCCCTCGCGTTCGAACAGCTTCAGCCCAAGCTGCGCCTCGAGATTGGCGATGCCGTAGCTGATGACGGATTGCGCCCGGTTGAGCTTGCGGCCGGCAGCCGAGAAACTCCCGGTTTCGGCAACGGCGACAAGGATCTGAAGCTGGTCGAGCGTCGGGTTGGGCTGCATCATCGTATCCATTTTATGGATGGATCGTATATGAAATATACCAGTTTATTTGATTGGTTGATAGCCCCATATCTGGCGGGACAATTCATCCCACTGGAGAAACCCGCTATGTCCATTCTTCTCGTTACCTCAAGCCCGCGCGGCGCCGCCTCGCACTCGACCCGCATCGCCACCGAATTCGCGGAAAAGCTGCTTGCCGCGGATCCGTCGAACACGCTCGTCGTGCGCGACCTCGTCGCCAACCCGCTGCCGCACATCGACGCCGACTATTCGACCGGCATCTACACGCCGGCCGAAGCCCGCACCCCGCGCCAGGCTGAAGTCGTCGGCGTTTCCGACGCGGCGCTGGACGAACTGTTCGCCGCAGACACGGTGATCCTGGCCACTGGCTTCATCAACTTCAACATCTCCTCGACGCTGAAGTCCTGGGTCGACCACGTCGCCCGTTCCGGCAAGAGCTTTGCCTATGGCGAGAATGGTCCCAAGGGCCTCGTCACCGGCAAGAAGGTCTATATCGTGCTGGCTTCCGGCGGCATCTATTCCGAAGGTGCTGCCGTGCAGATGGACCACGCGATCCCCTACCTGCGCTCCGTGCTCGGCTTCATCGGCATGACCAATGTCGACGTCATCCGCATCGAAGGCGTCGGCATGGGCCCTGACGCGGTGACCGCTGCTCTCGCCAAGGCGACCGCCAAGGTCGACGCGGTGGTGGCCGCCAGCCAGCAGGTCGCCGCGGCTGCGTAAGGCACCTCGCCATCTGAACCGAAAAACAGGCGTTCGCGCCTGCTTTTTCGCCGTCCAATAACGGCCTTGCTGCTTGCCGATGCCCCGGCAGCGCGAAAACAGTAAGCGACCGCGCTCTTAGGATATGGCAACCTTGACCATTCACCTTGGTTCACAAATAATCACAGTGAACCAGGGTGAATCGCAACTATGACCGCTTTTACAGTACGCCTTTCCGACGACACGACAAACAGGCTCGACCGGCTTGCCGAAAAGCTCGATCGCTCGCGCTCCTATATGGCAGCCCAGGCCATTGAGGACTTTGTAGCTCGCCAGGAATGGCAGCTCGCGGAGATAGAGGCGGGATTGGCCGAGGCCGAGCGCGGTGAATTTGCCAACGAGCAAGAGTTGGCCGCCGTGATTGCGAAATACGTCAAACCCACCGGCTGACGATGAGCCGCAGGACAATCCGCTGGACCAAGCGGTCCTTACGCCGGCTTGACGAAATCGGCGCGCACATTGAAAAGGACAGCCCCGAAGCGGCCGCTCGTGTCATTGCGCGCATCTTGTCGGCGGCGGAGCTGCTCGCCGAGCAGCCGGCCATGGGGCGCGTTGGGCGTATCAAATCGACGCGAGAACTCGTTTTGGTCGATATTCCCTATATCGTCCCTTATCGCGTAGGTAGAGATACCGTTGAGATACTGACAGTCCTACACGCCGCCCAACAGTGGCCGCAGACCCTGTGAACTAGCTAATGCTGGCCGAGGGAACTGAAATCTGAGCGATGACGGCCTCGCGTGAGTCGCGCGAGGCCGTCATCGCTTCGGCGAACTGTCGTCGTCCACCGTCCAGCGACTGCGGCCCGGCGGCGGGCTGGAGCAGGCGGTGGCCACCAGCAAGGCCTCCTCCTTGCCGGAAAGCTGCGCGCCTCCCGGAGCGCGGCTCCTCGCTGAGCGCTGCCTCCAGTGCCGTCAATCAGATTGGTTTATTACGGTGAACGGCGATTGCTATCTACAGCCGCGCCAATTGTGTTGTGGTCAACAGCCCGCCTCGGCTTGACCGCCGGGCAGCTCGCCCGACGGTCGGTATCCATTACCGATCGGCGCTTCAGCGTGCCACATAGACGATGCGGCGCGTCGATGGCTCAACCAGCACCGGGCGGTTGTTCACATAGACATATCGGTACCGGTAGTTCGGGATCTTCTGTAGGGCCACCGTGTCAGGCAGGGTCGCGCCGGTCACAACCTTGCCTTGAAGGTAAACAGGCTTGACCCGATGCGCGCTGATGTAAGTGCGCACCTGTTCCGGCGGATTGATCACGGTGCCGGCTGCACCGCCGCCGACGACCCCAGCCGCGCCGCCCACAGCAGCGCCAACTGGTCCTCCAA
Source organism: Mesorhizobium sp. B2-4-12 (assembly GCF_006441575.1). Taxonomy (NCBI): domain Bacteria; kingdom Pseudomonadati; phylum Pseudomonadota; class Alphaproteobacteria; order Hyphomicrobiales; family Phyllobacteriaceae; genus Mesorhizobium; species Mesorhizobium sp. B2-4-12. The sequence continues at coordinate 50,058 of NZ_VFVC01000036.1, read as the reverse complement.
TGATAGCGCCGGCGATTGCTCCGGTAGCGCCGCCGGCGATGGCTCCGGCATTACCGCCTTGATCGCGAGGAGGTTTCACAACCGCGATGCCGGAATCGGCCGGCCGCTCGGTTAAGACCACCCGATTGCCGCCGAATTCTGCGGTGACGTAGTCGGAATAGACCCAGCCTTGACCACCGGCCTCGGCGATGGTGCACCATTTCGAGTTTTGCAGGCAGCCGTTCAGTGTGGCCGTCTGGCCCGCCCGCAGCACGCCGATGACCGGATACTGCGAGCCCGGCCCAGCTCGAACGTTAAGGTTGGTAGCGGCGGATACGGGAGTGTCGGCAAAAGCTGCGCCAGACAGGGCAACAAGCGCGCCTGTTATAACGGGTAACAAAAGCCTTTTCATCGTTCTCTCTCCGTTTCATGGTTCCCTCAGAGCCAAAACGAGGAAGAACCGTGTGCGTTCCGGCTAAAATTCCGTGCGTTTTTCATTAATTGTTCCCGTTTCTCGCGAACTTGGTGGATAGGCCGAGAGAGATGCTGCTAGTTTTCCGCGTGGCTGAAGACAACAGCGCCGCTGTCCCTGGACTTCGACGCATGGGCACTGGAAAACGACCACTTTTACAGGCGCATTGCGCCTGACGGGCATGACTGCGCCGATGGTCCTCGACGGACCGATGACGGGGGAATGGTTCACCGCTTATGCCAAGCAGGTACTGGCGCCTACGCTTCGAACTGGTGACATCGTCACCCTCGACAACCTGCCCGCTCACAAAGTCACCGCCGCCCGCCAAACGATCGAAGCGGCCGGCGCGCGAATGCTCTTCCTGCCACCTTATAGCCCCGACCTTAACCCGATCGAAAATGCCTTCTCGAAGCTGAAGTCGATCCTCAGGAAAGCCGCCGCCCGCAACATCCCCGAGCTCTGGGACACTATCCGCGACGCGCTGCCCCGCTTCACCGCCGAGGAATGCACCAACTACTTCAGCGCCGCAGGTTACGAGCCAGAGTGATCAGGTCTGCTCAAACCGGCAGCTGCCTTTCTATCCAATGAAATGCCTCAGCAGCCCCGCCGCCACCACTCCGATCAACACGGTCGGCAGCATGGAGAGCCGCGTCGCGGCGACCAAGGTGATGGCCAGCGCCAGGAGATCGGCCGGATTTCGTGACACAAAGGCTGGTGCGATGACCGAAATCAGCACGCAGCCGGGTGCTGCCTCCATCACCGCCGTGGCACGGGCGCCGAGCACGCGGTTGCGCAGCACGACATAGCCGCCAATCCGCGTGAGATAGGTGACGCCGGCCATCAGCACGATGGTGAGAAGGGTCGTCATGTCGATCATGCATCAACGGCCATCAGCCAGGCGGCAATCAGCCCCGACACCGCGCCCGCCGCGACATACCAGGCGCCGGGAATGAAGAGATAGACAAGTGCGGCCACTACGAGGCTCACCAGCCAGGGCCGCGCCGCTTTCATACCCTTCCACATGCCGCGCATCAGCACCAGGAAGACGGCCGGGAAAGCCATGTCGAAGCCGTAGGTCTCGATATGGTCAAGCATCGGACCGAGCAAGGCGCCGAGCGTGGTGAAGGCCACCCAGGTCACATACATCGCCAGCGCCGCGCCCATATAGTAGCGCGGGCTGAAGGCCGGCCTGATCCCGGCGGCGGCACGTTGCTTGGCGTCGGCCAGGCACAGCGCCCAGCTTTCGTCGCACATGAAGAACAACGCCGGGAACACCTCGCGCCGCGGCAGGTCGCGCAGGAACGGCGCCAGGGCCGCTCCCATCAGCAGGTGGCGGCTGTTGACCAGGAAGGTGATGGCGACGATGAGCAGGATGTGCGGCGGCGACGTCCACAACTGGATCGCCGCGAATTCCGATCCGCCGGCGAAATTCAGCCCCGTCATCATGGACAACTCGACCGTGCTCAATCCTTTCTGGGTGGCCTGGGCACCAAGCACCAGCGCATAGGGGATGGTGCCCAACAGCACAGGCGCGCAGGATGCAACGCCCCGGCGGAGTTCCGATCCCGAGCCATCGCCCGCTGTTTCGATTGTCTGCGAAATGCTCATGCCTTGCCACCGGCCGGCCTCGCGGCCGCCGCTTCCCTGGGTTTGAACTCTCGTGATACCGGCGCCAAACATACCCACACTTCTGCGCAATTTGGTCGCGAAGATCGTTGTTTCTCACCCGATTTCGGCATTGAATGCTGCAAACCAGAAAGAAAATGGAATTCAACGCCATGAAGCTTGACGACATCGACAAACGCATCCTGCGCGCGTTGCAGCGAGACGGCCGCATGGCCAACAACGACCTGGCCAATGAGGTCGGCCTGTCGCCCTCGCCTTGCCTGCGCCGCGTAAAACTCCTGGAGGAAGCCGGCGTCATCGATCGCTATGTCGCCGTGCTCAACCCGGCCAGCATCGGCAAGGGCCTCACCTTCTTCACCCGCATCTGGCTGAAGGCGCAGGACGAGGACACGATCGAGCATTTCGCCACCGAGGTGGCCAGGCTGCCCCAGGTCATGGAATGCTATCTGATGCTGGGCGACTGCGACGCCATGGTGCGCGTGGTGGCGGCCAGCATCGACGACTACCGCCGCTTCCAGTCGGAGCATCTGAGCCGCATCAGGGGCGTCCAGAACGTCAAGACCGACGTCCCCAGCCAGACGATCAAATACACGCTGGAACTGCCGATCTGACGAGCGCTTGCAAGAGCAGCCCCGAGCGGCCGAGATTGTAGGACGGATCGAGTGCCAGGTTGAGGAATGCGGTGGCATGACGCCACCGCCTGGCCTGTCGCTACGCGGACTTGAGAACCGGAAATGCGCGTTTCTGGATGGCCCGCTTTGCCTGGAAATTCGCTGCCGGAATGGGGCGACCAACATGAAAGCCCTGGACCTTGTCTATGCCGTATTCGCGCATGAGGCCCATCTGCTGTTCGGTTTCCACCCCTTCGACCAGGATCTTGTGGCCGCGATTTCGGACCAGGGCGATGATGTCCTGCAGCATGGCCATGCCCTTGGGCGTGGCGCAGTCGTGAAGGAACGAACGATCGATCTTCACCGTATCGAAATCGATCAGACGAAGCCACGAAAGGCCGGCGAAACCGGTCCCGAAATCATCAAGCCATATCTTGATGCCCAACAGCTTCAGGTCGCTGATGCACCGCAGGATGTCCGAGTGCATCTCCATTTCCAGCCCTTCGGTGATTTCGAAGGCCAGCCTGTTGCCGGTTACGCCGGTCTCGCCCAGGATGGTCGCGACCGATGCAGCGAAGCCGGGCGTTTTGAGCTGGATCGGCGAGACGTTGACGCTGACGACACGGACGTGATCGCCAGCCAGAAGCTCGGTGCACACGGTCCTTATTGCCCAGCGCCCGAGTTCCAGGATCGCGCCAGTGCGTTCCGCGACGGGAATGAACAGGCTCGGCGGAACCAGGGTGCCGTCCAGCATTTTGAGGCGCATCAGCGCCTCCACGGCCTCGAGCCTTCCCGATTTGACATCCTGGATAGGTTGATAGACGAGCGAAACCAGATCCTGGCCGATCGCGATCTTCAGCAAAGCCGCAAGATTCTCGCTCTCGTCGCTGCTCTGGGGATCGGTTGGATCGAACAGCCGGGCACAGTTTCGGCCGCTGGCCTTTGCCAGATAGAGCGCGCGATCCGCCTCGTGGATGATCTTCTCCAGCTTGGCGCCGGACTGCTTCCTGGTGAAGGCAGCGCCAACGCTCGCCGTCACGATCGAAATACCGTCCCGCCGCAGTTCGTGGGTAAGCGCCAAGTTCTCCACCGTGCGGCAAATGGCTTCCGCGAGATCCGCGACCTGGTCCTTCTTGTCCATGCGCGCCAGGACGATGAATTCTTCACCGCCATAGCGCCCGATCGAACCATCATAGCCCTTGATCAGATCGCTGAGGGCGTTGGCGACATGGATCAGGCAACAGTCGCCCTCCTGATGGCCGTAGCAGTCGTTGAACTTCTTGAAGAAGTCCACGTCGATCAGGATCGCAGCAAAACCTGCGCCAAGCTTCTGCCAGTCGCTCCAGTAGTCCCGCAGCTTCTCGTCGATCGCCCGCCGGTTCTCCAGACCTGTAAGCGGATCCGTCCGCGACAGCCTGAGCAGCGCCTTGCCGCGCTCGGTGGCCTCCCTGTGCTGAATTTTGGCTTCCAGGGCATTCAGGAAGACGTTGTAACGCTCTTCGTTCAGCTTCCAGTTCACATATGAGGTGAACGTGAAGCATGAAATATAGAAAATAGCTAATATTAGCTTGTACGTCGGAGTAGAAGGAACGAAATAATTAACAATGAACAGTAGGAACAATATTATAGCGGAAGTTACAATAGACAGCTTAAATCGAAATGTAAAGAAAAGGTTTGCGCCCATCATGAAAATGGTGCCGAAGACCATATAATAAGAAACGCTCTCTTTCTCTGCGGACAAAATCGTTGGACATAACCAACCAAGGTAGCCAAATATAATGGCCGCAGCGCAAGTTACATCAAGCCATTCTGCTCCGACTCCCCGGCGAAGCTGCGCCTCCAAGGTCAAAAGTGCTGCCAATCCGACCGCAAAGCGCGCCTCGATCGTGTAGGCTGCCACGTCTGGAATGAGCAGCAGATCCATTGCCGAAAACAGCAGATAGATGGCAACGGCGATCCAAAGCCCTGGCCTGGCTTCCACTCTTCGCGTTGCTTCAGCTTCCTTGCGGTAAAGGATACGAAGTTCGGCCGCCCCCAACTCTTGGCGCGGATCGTGCGGTTCCGAATCCACCGCATCGGCCACTCGGGATGACACGCGCTCATTCACAAATCCCGGCTGAAGGGGATTTCGCGATCCGAATTCTTTTGCAGCTTCTGCCCCCAACGCAGACCGACTCCTTGGGTGCGACATGTTTTGCCCGCGCAGTCAAATGCAATGATGCAGGACAAGTTTCCGTTAACTCGAACCCGGAATCGCTCCTTAAAAACCCCAAAGAATTGACATGGTTAGCGGGAAATTAATCATATCGATAGAATGCTCGCGAGCCGACATTGGCAAATGGAGCATTCTACGCAATAAGTTAACTAACTGTTAACTATGGAGCATCCGTGTGCAAACTGTCTTTGACGGCAAAAGCCTGATTACTGCCGAGCTGATTGCCGACGGGCTACCTCGAGGAAAGATCGAGCATTACGGCGAAGCTTTCGAAACCGCTCGCGCCGAGCTTGCACTCATACTCCACGCGACACAGCAGCAGATCGAACAACACAAGGACCCCGCCGAGATCATTCGTCGTCTGACGTCGTACCTCAGCGCGACGCGCTCCAAGGTTCATCGCGACGTTTGGCAAGCGTTGATACCGGTGGTGCAGAACCACCCAGTCGTGAAATATTTCCTCGAGGATCCGCTTACGCGCTGGTCCTTCACCAAGCCCAGAGGTTATTCAGGCGACGCGCAGTTGCTCGACTACATCTATTGCGATCCGCATGTGGCCGAAAGCGTGGCGAACGCCTCGGAGATCGGCAAGGCACTCTACAACCATACCAAGGACGTGCCCTCCTCCATCGCAGCACGGGAACGGCGCGATCTTTTGACGCGCTATGTCGATGAGATTGCAGACAAAAATGGGCCGCAAACGGAGGTTCTCGCGATCGCGGCCGGCCATTTGCGGGAGGCCAATCGCTCGGCTGCCCTGGCCGAAGGCCGCCTCAAGCGCTGGGTCGCGCTCGATCAGGACCCCCAGAGCGTCGGACTGATTGCGCGCGACTTCCAGGGCACCGCCGTCGAGGCTATCGACGGTTCGGTGCGAACCCTGCTCACCAGGGGCCACAAGTTGGGCAAGTTCGACTTCATCTACGCCTCCGGCCTTTATGACTATCTCCAGCACAACGTCGCGGTGAAGCTCACCAAGACCTGCCTGCAGATGCTGAAGCCGAACGGGACATTCCTGTTCGCGAACTACGCCGAAGGCGCTTCCGGCGCGGGGTATTGGGAGACGTTCATGGACTGGGTTCTGCTGCTGCGCACGGAAACCGATATGTGGAACATCATCAATGCCAGCGTCGACCGCAACACGGTCGATGCGCAGGTGTACTTTGGCGAGAACCGCAACGTGCTGTATGGCGTCATCAAGAAGCGCGGATAACAGGAAGCACGCGCAAAAGGGGGCCTTGCGGCTGAGCTCGAATTGGCCTTGTCGACGCGCAAGGCTTCCGACGGTTCGTAGAAGGCGCCGGTCGGTTTGGGACCGGAAAGAAACTCGCGTCCACCTGGGCGATCCTGTTGGCGCTGAACTTGATGCAGCACGATCCCGCTCCCGGATTCCTGGCCGTGGGCTCCTCGTGGCGGAGCTTGGCGATCAGAGCACGGGTCGCGATACATGGACCCCGAGTAAGAACGCGAGCCCTGCATGTGTCTGCCACAACAGGAACCGCGGATTCGTGGCCCGGCCTCCCCAGGCGAAGACGATCGTGCTTGGCGACGAGAGCGGGGCCATAGCCGCGACCGGCCACACCTATTTCCCGCACAACACGCACAGCCCGTTCCGGCACCATGTCTGGATCGGCTTGCTCGCCGTTGCCGACTCCTGGCGCGGCAAGGGCCTCGGCCGCCTGCTCAATGGGCTGCTCGTCGATTACGCCTTCGGCGAGCTCGGCGCGCATGCCGTCTACGAGATGGTCGCGCCCTCGAACGAGATATCCCGGCGCATGGTCCAAGGCAGCGGCTTGCGGCTGGCGCCCGAGCTTCGCTGCGGGGTTGCCGTGCCGGCAAATACCTCAAGGTTCACGCGCTGAGCTGAATGAGGCGTCGAGGAGTTCGACAGCTCAGGAATCCTGAAGACGTACCCGGCGATGCCGAACGCCGACTAGGAAATGGTGGAGCGCCAAATGATCGCCGCGTGGCCCGAAGCTGCAGTCCGCTTTCGGGCCAAGCCGGTCGTCACCAGGCAAGTGCGAGAATGACTCCTACCGACACGGCATAGACAATCGTCGCCTCGGCCCGCCCCGCCTACCCAAACATCCGATCGCCCTGTTCATCCACCAGCTGGATACCCTTCTTGATGGAGCTGTCGACGGCGTCGTCGAGCCACACCGTCGACCTCGTTTGAGGAGCAGGTCTGGTACTGACCGTTGGCCTGGTAGGGCGTGCCGCCGATGGTGAAACCCTGGACCGCAATGACCGGCATATCGAAGGAGCGCCAGCAACTGGCCGACAGCGACTTGCTGCTGGAGGCCGCTGTCGCACCTTTGCCGATGCGCGGCGGCGAGGATTTGGTGCGGCAGCTGTTCGAACCTTTGGGCTGGACCGTCGATCTGACACCGATCGAAAATGTCGGCTCTGATGCAAACGGCTCACGCTACTGCCACCTGAAATTGTCTGGCTCAGCCAAGCTAGGCAACCTGCTCAACCACCTCTATGTTCTCATTCCGGTGATGGACGACGCCAAGCATTATTGGGTTGGCGAGGCTGAAGTCGACAAATTGCTTTCCAGTGGCGAAGGCTGGCTGGAAAACCATCCCGCCAAGAACCTGATCGTGCGCCGATACCTGCGCAACCGCGCAGTGCTGACCCGCGCCGCCCTCGAACGATTGGCTCCCGAGACGGCCAGCGAGGCGCTGCCCCCCGAAGCCCGCGTCACGCCCGAGGAGGCCCTCGAGGCGCCGGTCCGGCTGAACGACCTGCGCCTGGATGCGGTGGTGGACGCCATCAGGGCGAGCGGCGGAACTGTCATCGCGGATCTGGGATGCGGCGAGGGCAAGCTGCTTTACCGGCTGGTTCGAGAACGATGGGTCCACAAGCTGTTCGGACTGGATCCCGCGGTCCGCGAACTGGAATGGGCCGCCAAGCGTCTCAAACTGAACGAATTCGGCGGACCGCCCGAAGGCCGGGTGACGCTGCTGCACGGGTCACTGACTTACCGGGACAGCCGCTGGGCCGAAGCCGAAGTCGCCGTATTGGTCGAGGTCATCGAGCATGTCGACGAGGACAGATTGCCGTTGATCGAGCGGATCGTCTTTGGCGAGACCGCGCCCAGGACTGTGATCGTGACTACCCCAAACGCAGATTACAACGCGCTCTTTCCCAAATTGGAAGTCGGCGCCTTTCGCCACCCGGATCACCGGTTCGAATGGGGCCGCGCCGAGTTCCAGGCCTGGGCAGCCAAGATCGGCCAGGCGTATGATTACACCGCCGCCATCAGCGGCATCGGTGCCGAGGACCCCGTCCTCGGCTCTCCCACGCAGATGGCGGTGTTCACACGATGAGAGCGCCCGACAAGACCGATCTCGGCATTCCGGACTTCGCCCTCGTCGTGCTGATCGGCTCGACCGGATCGGGCAAGACGAGCTTTGCCGCCAAGCATTTTCTCCCGACCGAGGTCGTCTCGTCGGACCGCTGCCGCGCCCTTGTTTCCGACGACGAGACCAATCAGGACGTTTCGACGGACGCGTTCGAGTTGATGCGCGAGATTGTCGGCAAGCGGCTCAAGCACCGCAAGCTGGCTGTCATCGACGCGACCAACGTGCGCGCCGCTGACCGCAAGGCGTGGATCGAATTGGCGCGCAAGTGGCACGCCTTGCCGGTCGCCGTCGTTATCGACCCTGGTGTCGACGTCTGCGTTGCGCGCAACGCGTCTCGGCCGGACCGGCCCTTCGGGGCCAGCGTCGCCCACCGCATGACGGGCGAAATCCGCAAGGGTCTCGGCGGCTTACAGCGAGAAGGGTTTCGCCAGGTATGGACGTTCGCCAGCGAGGCCAGCATCGACGCCGCCAAGGTGTCGCGCCAACCGCTGTGGACCGACAAGCGCGACGACGCCGGCCCATTCGACCTCATAGGCGATGTGCATGGTTGCGCCGAAGAACTTCAAGCCTTGCTCGGTCAACTCGGATACAGTCTTGCCTGGTCGCAGGATCGGGGCGAGAGAAACGTCACCGTCACTCCGCCGCAGGGTCGCAAGATCGTGTTTGTCGGCGATCTTGTCGACCGCGGTCCCAACTCGCCCGACGTGTTGCGGATTGCCATGAGCATGGTCGCGGCCGGGACCGCCTACTGTGTCCAGGGCAATCATGAACGCAAACTTGGCCGTTGGCTGGAAGGCCGCAAGGTCACCGTTGGCCACGGCCTTCAAGAAACCATCGACCAGTTGGACACCCAGGATCGAGGCCTCCGAGAGGCTTTGCCGGCCTTCCTCGGCGGCCTGCGCAGCCATGTGTGGCTGGACGGGGGACGCTTGGCCGTCGCCCATGCCGGTCTCAAGGAAGAGATGATTGGACGCGGTTCGGGCGCCGTGCGCGAATTCGCCCTCTATGGCGAGACGACAGGCGAAATCGACGAATTTGGCCTGCCGGTCCGCGCCGACTGGGCCACGGCCTATCGCGGCAAGACGACAGTGGTTTATGGGCACACGCCGATGCTGTCGGTCGAGTGGGTCAACAACACGATATGCATCGACACCGGCTGCGTGTTCGGCGGCAAGCTGACCGCCCTTCGCTGGCCGGAACGCGAACTTGTCGAAGTCCCAGCAATCCAAACCTGGGCCGAACCGGTGCGCCCGCTAGGCGCGTCAAGTCCAGACAAGTCAGCCCAGGCCGATGCCGACGGTGTGCTCGATTATCAGGACGTTTCTGGCCGCCGTTGGATCGAAACCGAGCTGAAAGGCCGGATTGTGGTGGCCGAGGAGAATGCGTCGGCCGCGCTGGAGGTGATGAGCCGCTTTGCGCTGGCGCCACAATGGCTGGTTTACCTGCCGCCGACCATGTCGCCACCCGAGACAAGCAGCCAGAGCGATTGGCTCGAACGCCCCGAAGAAGCTTTCGCGTACTTCCGCGAGCGTGGCGTCGCTCAGGTCGTGTGCGAGGAAAAGCACATGGGTTCGCGGGCAATAATAGCGATGTGTCGCAATACAGAGACGGCGCGTGGCCGCTTTGGCGTCTCAAGTGATGAAAGAGGCGCAATCTGGACCCGGACCGGGCGCGCCTTTTTCAGTGACGCCGCCATGATGGAAGCCCTCCTCGACCGCCTTGGTTCCAGCATCGACGCAGCGGGTCTGTGGGAAGAATTGCAAAGCGACTGGCTGCTGCTGGACGCCGAAATCATGCCCTGGTCGGCCAAGGCAAGCAGTCTGATCGAGAGCCAGTATGCGCCCGTGGCGACCGCGTCCACAGCCGGTTTGCAGGTAAGCCGCGAGGCTTTGGCTCGGGCAACCGCACGCGGCGTCGACGTGACAGCTCTTCGCGCGCGATTTGATGACAGAGCTGGCCGTGCGGCCAAATACGCGACCGCCTGGGCGCCCTATGCGTGGCCGGTTTCTGGAGTGGATGACCTGCGGGTCGCGCCATTCCACCTGCTCGCCAGCGAAGGGCGCGTTTGGTTCGACCGCGACCATATTTGGCACATGAAGCTGGCGGACCGCTTGGCCAACGATCAAAGCGTGATCACGCGAACGCGCTGGCGCACGGTTGATCTGATTGACACCACTGCGTGCACGGAGGCCATTGCCTGGTGGGAAATGCTGACCGACTCTGGCGGCGAAGGCATGGTGGTCAAGCCATGCGACTTCGTCAGCCGGGGAAAAAAGGGGCTGATCCAGCCGGCGCTGAAGGTGCGCGGCCGGGAATATCTGCGCATCATCTATGGTGCCGAGTACGACGCGCCGGACAATCTTGCGCGCCTGCGGGAGCGGAGCCTGAACGGCAAGCGCAGCCTAGCGCTCAACGAGTTCGCTCTCGGCCACGAGGGGCTGAAACGGTTTGTCGCCAGGGAGCCGCTTCGCAGGATTCACGAATGTGTTTTCGCCGTGCTGGCATTGGAGAGCGAGCCGATCGATCCCCGGCTTTGACGATCCCTACCCGAACATCCGATCGCCCTGTTCATCCACCAGCTGGATGCCCTTCTTGATGGAGATGTCGACAGCGTCGTCGAGGCCGGCGAAGCGATCGGCGCGGATGAATTTGTGTTCCTTCATCACGCCGTCGATTTCCTTGGAGACGACGCCGCAGGTCTGGTACTGGCCCTCGGCCTTGTAGGGCGTGGCGCTGATCAGGAAACCCTTGTGCTCGACCTGCTTGGCGGGTGCGGCACTTCTGGGCTCGGCCGCTTCACCGCCGCCGCCGAAAAGACGCTTCAGAAAAGACATGGCTCAAATCTCCTTGTTCGCCCCTGCAAACCGCTTCTTGTTGGCGATTCACGACGCTGTTGGCCCAGCATGCGCGAATGTACCGCCGCGTTCCAGCCCCCTGATGAAGACGGTCACCAGGAGTTCCACCTGCCGCTCGATCTCGTCCGCCTGCCGTCGGACGGATCTCGCAGCGTAGCCGCTGGTGACGATGCCGTGCACGCTTGACCACAATGTGCGCGCCGCCACCCGGCGCGTTTCGTCGTCGAGATCGAAGTCGCCGCCGGCGAGCACAGCGGCGATGATGTCGAACAGCTGGTCGAGCCGCGCTTCATAGGCATCCGGCTCGGCCAGCGTCGGGCGGCGCCTGTTGAAGGCGAGCAGCGCCGGCCAACTGCCGGGATGCGCCTCGACAAAGCGCATATAGGCGCCGGCCAGCGCCAGCAGGCGCTGCCGCACGTCGGAGATGCCGCGCTTGGTGAGGTCGGCCATCGCCGCCGCCCCCGCGGCGCCCAGGCGGTCGAGCAGCCGCATGTTGACGGCACGATGCACCCCCTCGAGATCGGCAAACAGATTATAGACCGAACCGACCGAGATGCCCGCCTGCTCGGCGATGGTCCTCGCCTTCAGATTGTCCACGCCGCCCTCGTTGATGAGCGTCTCGGCAATGGCCAGCACCCGCTCGCCCGTCTCTTCCTTGTCCAGTGCCATGCTTTTTCCTGTGAATGCGCATCCTTGCCGGACGGAACGCTGTTGCGAACGATCCGGCTTCCTCTCGTTTACCATCTCCGAGGCATCATGAACAGTGTTCAAAAATAGCTTGAACAATGTTCATTTCCTGTTATGTTTGACTTTGTGAACATTGTTCACAGGAAAATTCGAAGGGAGAAAGAACCATGCTTAGCCTGATCAGAACCTTGCTCGACGGCGCCAGCGCGCGCGCCGAGGACAGCCTGAAGGATCGCTTTGCCATCGACCTTCTGGCGCAACGCATCCGCGACGCCGAGGCGGGGCTTGCCGCCGCCAAGCAGACCCTTGCCACCTTGATCGTGCGCCAGCGCGCCGAGCAGGCCGGCCTCGACCAGCTCGACCGCCGCCACGCCGATCTGGAAACTCGCACGCTGAGCGCGCTGGCCGCCGGCAACACCGGGTTGGCCGAAAGCGCTGCCGCGGCCATCGCCGAGCTGGAAAATGAACGCGAAATCCGCCGCGCAACCGTGCAGAGCCTTGGCGAAAAGACCTTGCGGATGCGCGTTTCGGTGGAGCGGGCGCATCGCCGTATCATCGACCTCAACCAGGGCATGATCTCGGCCCGCGCCATCGATGCCGAGCGCAGGGCGCAGTCACGCCTCGTCAGGTCGATCGGCCATTCGGCGAGCCTCAACGAAGCAGAGGAACTTCTGGCTCGCATCAAGGGAGCCAGCGACCCGTTCGAGGAGGCCGGCATTCTCGACGAGATCGACGGCGAATTGCGTCACGAGGCGATCCGCGACCGCCTTGCCGATGCCGGGCATGGTCCGGCGGTGAAGGTGCGCGCCAAGGACGTGCTCGAACGGCTGAAGACGATCAACTGAAACCGCTTCCCCGGTCCTGACTTCCATCAAACCAACTCTCGTCAAAGCAACGGAGAACTCCAATGAACGCCAATCAGACCTATATCATGTTCAACACCATCTCGGTCGGCGCCGCCTATTTCATGCTCGGCCTGTCGCTGTGGCTGGCGCCCGTCGACCTGTCGACCAAGGGCTACTGGGCCATGGGCATCCTGCTGCTCACCGGCAGCCTGGTGAACCTTGTGAAGTATCGCACCGACGAGCGCATCTCGGCCGAGACCACTGCCAAGATCGAGAAGGCGCGCAACGAAAAGCTGATCAGCGAATATGTCGGCAAGGAATGACGCCGGCATGCCCCGGCGCAGAAAAGCCCGGGCCTCCCCGGCTTTTGGTATCCGCCGCTTCCACCTCCCCCTTGTGGGGAGGTCGGACCGCAGGTCCGGGTGGGGGTACTGGCGCCGGCTTAGCAGAACGTAGGTTCCTCGCCCCCGCAAGGCGGGGGAGAGGTGGCCGCGAAGCGGTCGGAGAGGGGCTGCGGCGCTGGCGATTTCACTCTGAATCCATCCAGGGGCCGCGCCATCCCCCTCTCCGTCTCGGCTTCGCCGAGTCACCTCTCCCCATTTCATGGGGAGAGGAACCCAAGCCTTTGCATGCCAGGCACCCTCGCCTTACTTGCGCGACAAGGCTTCCAGCGCCTCGGCCGCGGCTTCGAGGATGCTCATGGCCTCGGCCTGCTTTTCGGCCGGGGCATCGATGATGTCGCTCAGCGCGGCGCGCAGCCGGTGGCGAATGGCGCGGAACTCGTCGCGCGCCTCCGAACGGCCCCCGCGACGATCCTCGCTATCGTCATTCCAGCCGAACCATTCCCGGGCCTTGGCCATCTTGCGGCCGAAGCGTTCGAGGTGTTCGAGCACGCTGTCGATCATCTCACGATTGTCGGCGAGATGCGCCTGCCCGGCCTCGGTGATGGAGAACACCTTCTTGTTGCCTTCGCTTGACGAGACGGCATAGCCGGCCTCTTCCAGGAAGGTCAGCGTCGGGTAGACCACGCCCGGACTCGGGCTGTAGATGCCGCTGGTGCGCTCTTCCAGCGCCTTGATGATGTCGTAGCCATGGCGCGGCGCCTCGGCCAGCAGCGACAGCGTGATCAGCTTGAGATCGCCATCAGCCAGCATGCGCCCGGCGCGGAATATGTCGCCCGGGCCGCGTCCGCCGCCGCCCCGGCCTCCGAACGAACCGAAACCGCCGCCGCGGCCGCCGAACTTGCCGGCCATGTGCATGAACATGCGCTCGCCGAAATGGCCGCGCCCGAAATCTTTGTGCATGGATTGCTCCTTGAGTTCTATCTTGCGATATATCTTAATTAGGCGCACACCTGCGCCGAGTCAAGATATATCTTACGATGTATCTGAATGCCGCGGCTGAGGAGCTTTTGCTGCGGGCCTCGTGGCAGTCGGTTCACTCGTCTGGCTGGGCCGCGAATTGGCTTCCCGGCGCGAGCAGCGCTTCACGAAGACGTGCTGGCATGGGGAGAATTCCAAGAAACAAACGACCTGACGCCGGCGAACCCTTGGGCGGGCAATGCAACGAGGTCGTGCCATGCCATCAGGAACAGACAAGGTCGCGCTGGTGCTCGCGGGCGGCGGCAGTTTCGGCGCGGTACAGGTCGGCATGCTGAAGGCGCTGGTCGCCGCGGGCGTGACCGCCGATTTCGTCGTCGGCTCCAGCGTCGGCGCCATCAACGGCGCCTACTACGCCGCCGCCGGCACAATGGAGACCGTCGCGCGGCTGGAGGCCCTGTGGCGGGGCATCACCCGCAACGACGTGTTTCCCGTCAGTTGGCGGTCGATGCTGGGCTTTGCGGCTCGGCGCGATTTTCTGTCCGCCTCGCACGGCATCCGCAATCTGATCGAGCGCAACCTGCCCTATCGCGACCTCGAGGAGGCGCCGATCCCGATCCACATCATCGCGACCGATCTCTTCTCCGGTGACGCGGTGGTGATCTCGAAAGGTAATGCGGCCGAGGCGATCGCCGCCTCAAGCGCCATTCCGGTTGCGTTCGCGCCGGTGCGGGTCGGCGAGCGGTTCTTGATCGACGGCGCGGTGACCTCGAATACACCAGTCGGTGTTGCGATCAGCCTCGGCGCGCGCCGGCTGATCGTGCTGCCAACCGGCTTCGCCTGCAATCTGCGCGCGCCGCCGCAAGGCGCGGTTGCCAACGGCCTGCATGCCTTGACACTGTTGATCGCCCGGCAATTGGTGCGCGAACTCGACACCATGCCGGCCGAGATCGACTACGCGATTGTCCCCTCGCTCTGCCCGCTGGTGGGCTCGCCCTACGATTTCACCCGCACTGGCGCGCTGATCGACGACGCCGAAAAATCGACCCGGGCATGGATAGAGGCGGGCGGACTGTTTGAACGCGTCATCCCGAACCAGATGCGGCCGCACCGCCATCATTGATTTCACCCGATTTCACAGCAGGACGCTACCACCGCCCCTTGCGCCGGTTCCAGGCATAGAGCAGGTCGGCGAAGCGATCATAAGCAAAGCGGGTCAGCGGCAAGGCGATCGGATTGCCGAGCAATCCAGCCAGCCAGCCCTCGCCAGGTGTCATCGCCCACACTGCAATCGCAACGTCGGCGCCGACCAGCAACCGGCCTTGCGCATCGGTGGCATGCAGCCGCCGGCGGATGTCCTCCAGCGAGGCGCCATGTCCGGCAAACGCCGCCGGCTCGAGGTTGATGTCGCGAAACTCGATCCGTCCGGCCTTGACCGCTTCGATCAGCCGCCGCTTCTGCCTGCCGATGCCCGCATCGCAGACCGGACAATGTGTGTTGTACCAGACAGTCAGCAAAGGCATGATCCTGTCAGGGCTCACTTGCCGCGCATCGCCGTCTTCGGCCCGACGCGTTTGTTGTCGCGAAACAGCGCCCGCTCCCCACACAGGCGTCCGTTGGGCAGGCGGCAAAATCCATATTCATTGCCGGCCTTGTCCTTCCTCATCGCCAGGCGCCCGCCGACCCCGCCGCAATGGACGGAGGCCGGATTGGCCATGCCGACCGGCTTTTGCACGGCAGCGCCAACGTCGATCGGCACTAAGGACAATGCGGCCAGGCCGGCAGCCGATATCTTCATCGCGATCCCCCTGGCCGCACGCTGTCACGGCGAAGCGCCTTGTCTTGCGGCAAGGCGTCGCCAATGACCATCGACTTCGAGAACCTGCCGATGGATTCATCCGAGCGAGGAGATGATCTCGCGGTAAGCAAATTCCGGGAAGGCCTTGAGCGTGCGCGTCTTGACGCTGCCGCCCGAGCCCAGCATCAGCGCGAAACGGGCGAGCACCGCATCGTCAGGCGCTTCGACCACCGACACCATGTCGAATTCGCCCATGGTCAGGTAGAACGACTTGAACGATCCACCCATCTCGCCGAGCTGCTTCTTGGCGGCGTCCAGCCGCTTGGGCGAGTCGCGCACATTTTTCGCGCCCTGCTCGGTCCAGTTCATCAGCACGATGTAAGTCGTCATGGCACACCTCTCTCCGGGCCACGGAGCACGGCATTGAGACCGCTAGAACGACGGCCTCGACCGGGGCGGGCTTCCGGGGTTGTCGCCCAGAAAATGCATCCGTCGCCAGATTATCCTCCCGCTGCCAGCGTCCCGCAAGCACTACCGCGCCGGCACCGTATTGCCGGGTGGGCGCGATCCTCGTGCCAGCCGACACAAGGGCGCTGGCATGGCGACGGCCACAAATCAGTCGGCGGCGATCAAGCAAAGCCGGTTTAAAAACCCGCCTGATTGCGGCAGTCTCCGCCGTGGCCGTCGGACACGGCAAACACCGGCCAACATCCGAGGCCCAGTCCAGTCGCAGGAGAGCTTCATGCGCGAAACAACAGACCTGCCGCCGGAACGGATCGAAATTCCCGCCGCGTGGACCGGCGAGGACATGGCGAAGCATCCTGAACGATGGCTGGTCGAACTGGACCCGAAGGACGTCGCGGAGCTGGAAGCCGCCGCAACCGGCTTTCTTGCCGGTTCGCACGATATCGGCGGCCTGACCAAGGCTGATTTCCCCTTGCCCCGGCTTGCTGGCCATCTTGCCGCCCTTCGCGAAAAACTGATCGCCGGCATAGGGTTCGAGGTGCTTCGCGGTCTCCCGGTCGAAGGATACTCCGCGCAAATGGCGGCAACGATCTTCTGCGGAGTTGGCGCCCATCTGGGAAGCGCTCGGTCCCAGAACGCCCAGGGCCATATACTCGGTCATGTCCGCGACATAGGCGCCGACGCGAAGGACGCCACGACACGCATCTACCAGACCTCGGAGCGCCAGACGTTCCACACCGACTCCGCCGATGTCGTCGGCCTGCTCTGCCTGCAAGATGCCATGCAAGGCGGCGAGTCCCTGCTGGTAAGCACGGTAACGATCTACAACGAGATGCGCAAAAGGCGACCTGATCTGGTCCGGCTGCTGTTTGATCCGATTGCCACCGACCGGCGCGGCGAGATACCGGAAGGGCAAAAGCCCTACTTCGAAATCCCGGTCCTCAACTGGCATGCGGGGCTGCTGACCGGAATCTATCAGCGCCAGTACATCGACAGCGCGCAGCGCTTCCCGGATGCCATGCGGCTGAGTGCTGCGCATGTCGAAGCATTGGATCTCTTCGACAGCCTTGCCAATGACCCGAAGCTGAACCTGTCGATGCGGTTACGGCCCGGCGACATGCAGTTCGTCTACAATCATTCGCTGCTTCACGACCGCATGGGTTTTCGGGATTGGCCGGATCCGGACAAGCGGCGCCATATGCTGCGCCTGTGGCTGTCAGTGCCCGGCGACC
Source organism: Mesorhizobium sp. B2-4-12 (assembly GCF_006441575.1). Classification (NCBI taxonomy): domain Bacteria; kingdom Pseudomonadati; phylum Pseudomonadota; class Alphaproteobacteria; order Hyphomicrobiales; family Phyllobacteriaceae; genus Mesorhizobium; species Mesorhizobium sp. B2-4-12. Next base: position 32,589 of record NZ_VFVC01000036.1, on the reverse strand, counting down.
GCCCGCTGCCCGATTGCTTCAGGCAGCGTTATGGCTCAATCGAGATCGGCGACCGGGGCGGCATCGTCGTCAAGGGGACGCGGCTGAACGTGCCCCTGTAGAAGCAAACCCGCTTGAAACGAAAAAGGGCACCAGTCGGCGCCCTTGATTCTCGTGACAGATAGAACCCGCCTCAGCTGTCCAGAAAGCTTCTCAGCTTGCGGCTCCGGCTCGGGTGCTTGAGCTTGCGCAGCGCCTTGGCTTCGATCTGGCGGATACGCTCGCGGGTGACCGAGAACTGCTGGCCGACTTCTTCCAGCGTGTGGTCGGTGTTCATGCCGATGCCGAAGCGCATGCGCAGCACGCGCTCCTCGCGCGGCGTCAGAGACGCCAGAACGCGCGTGGTGGTCTCGCGCAGATTGGCCTGGATCGCCGCGTCGATCGGCAGGATCGCCATCTTGTCCTCGATGAAGTCGCCGAGGTGCGAATCCTCCTCGTCGCCGACCGGCGTTTCGAGCGAGATCGGCTCCTTGGCAATCTTCAGCACCTTGCGCACTTTTTCCAGCGGCATGGCGAGCTTCTCGGCCAGTTCCTCCGGCGTCGGCTCGCGGCCGATCTCGTGCAGCATCTGGCGCGAGGTGCGCACGATCTTGTTGATCGTCTCGATCATGTGCACCGGAATGCGGATGGTGCGCGCCTGGTCGGCGATCGAACGCGTGATCGCCTGCCGGATCCACCATGTCGCGTAGGTCGAGAACTTGTAGCCGCGGCGGTATTCGAATTTGTCGACCGCCTTCATCAGGCCGATATTGCCTTCCTGGATCAGATCGAGGAACTGCAGGCCGCGATTGGTGTACTTCTTGGCGATGGAGATGACGAGGCGCAGATTGGCCTCGACCATTTCCTTCTTGGCGATCGCGGCTTCGCGTTCGCCCTTCTGCACCTGGTTCACGATCTTGCGGAATTCCAGGATCGAGATCGCCGTTTCGGTGGCCAGATGCTGGATCTCGGCGCGCAGGTCCTTGATCGCGTCCTTCTCGTTCTTGGTGAATTCCTTCCAGCCGCGCGAGGTCAGATTGGCGATCGAGCGCGTCCAGTTGGGATCGAGCTCCGAGCCCTGATATTCCTTCAGGAACTCCTCGCGGCGCACGCCATAGCTTTCGGCGAGGCGCAGCAGCTTGCCCTCGTTCTGCACCAGGCGCTTGTTGATGTCGTAGAGCTGCTCGACCAGCGCCTCGATGCGCGCCGTGTTGAGCGACAGCGACTTCACCGCTTTGATCAGCTGGTCCTTCAGTTCCTTCAGCCGGCGGTCCTGGCTGGGCGACAGCGTGCCGGCGGCGGCCAGACGGTTCTCGACCTGCTGGTCCTGCAGCTTGCGCAGCTTCTTGTAGGTGTCGGCAATGACGTCGAGCGTCTCCATCACCTGCGGACGCAATTCAGCTTCCATCGCCGCCAGCGACAGGCTGGCCTCGTCCTCGTCTTCCTCATCGTCGTCCCCGATGCCGCGCGTGTCGACACCGACATTGGTGATGTCGTCTTCATCGTCGCGCCCGCGGCGCGGCTTCTCGTCAGCCTTGGGCGCTTCCTCGACGCGCTCGACCACCGGCGCCTGCTTGGCCTCGGGGCCGGCATAGGTGGCTTCAAGATCGATGATCTCGCGCAGCAGGATCTTGGATTCGTTGAGCTCGTCGCGCCAGATGATGATCGCCTGGAAGGTCAGCGGGCTCTCGCACAGGCCCGCGATCATCGTCTCGCGGCCGGCCTCGATGCGCTTGGCGATCGCGATTTCGCCCTCGCGCGACAGAAGCTCGACCGAGCCCATCTCGCGCAGGTACATACGAACCGGATCGTCGGTACGGTCGGTCGGTTCTTTCTTGGTGGTGGTAGCGGCTACCGCGGTGCCGGTCTGCTCGGCCAGTTCGTTGGCGTCTTCCTCGGCATCCGCCGCGGTGTCGCCGGCCTCGGCCTCCTCGCCCTGCTCGTCATCCTCGACGACATTGATGCCCATGTCGGACAGCATCGCCATCGTGTCCTCGATCTGCTCGGAGGTCACTTCCTCGGAAGGCAGCACCGAATTTAGCTCGTCCATCGTGACATAGCCGCGCTTCTTGGCGGCCTTGATCATCTTCTTGACAGCATCATCGGAAAGGTCGAGCAGAGGCCCATCGGTGGCGCCCTCGCGTTCGGTCTCGACCTCTTCCTTTTCCTTTGTCGCCATAGTCTTTATCTTCTCCTAGCGGCCGGGCATCGGGCCACGTAAGCTGTCGGACCAGTCAAATTGGATATGCTCGTTTTTCTAAACGCGCTTCACCCGGGCCACGAACTGCATCCACTCTTTGTAGTTTGGTGCATGTCGTCGCCCCAAAACCGGTTTCCACTTTTGGGCGACATGCATTAAGTCCAGATTAACCCTGATATCTGTGGCAGGCTGTCTGCCTGTCCAGTGACCAGGACCTCTTATCGCTGCACTTCCCGTCGACACGGGTGCGGGTTAACGTTTCGAATCGTCCTGATTCCGCCATTCTGCCGGAAGGTCAAGCGCCTCTGGCATGATTCGCATGAAAAAAGCGAATCAATTACCCGACTTAGCGCGCCCGGCTTCCTGGGGAAGCCCGGCCACACCCTCATTCTGTACCCGCTTGCACTTAGGCTCGCCCGGCCCTGCCCGACGATACGCCGAACCCTTCGATCAGCGCTTCCGTCGCTTGTACATCCTGAAATTGCGCCTGAATTTCGATCAGATGGCGGAAGTTTTCGTCCGAAGGATCCGCTTCGAGAGCCGCTTCCGCCTGTTTCAGCTCCTTATGTAAGGTGCGCGCGCTACGCTGCAAGTGCAGTGCCTGGTTCAGAGCGTCGCGGGCATCCTCGAGCGCCGCCGTCTCCAGCGCCGGCCATTGCCGCGCTCGCCGGATCAGGCCTACGGCGCGTTCCCATATCTCGGCGCAGCCGGCGCGCTCGATCGTCGCCACCACGGCGTGGCGGTCATTGGCCATGTCATGCGCCATCGCGTCGAGGATGGCCGCGTGCAGCCGGTTCAGGTCGGAATTGGCGAGATCGAGAAACTCGACATGCGCGAAATTCTCGTCGATCAGCGCCGGATGGTTGACCAGCGCCACGATGATCGTCGCCTCGCGCACCGACATCCCCTCGCCGCGCTTGACCAGCGCCGACTGGCCGAGACTTTCGGTGATGGCAATGCGGCCGCCGCCCTTGGCGAACTGTCCGCCGGGCGCGGCCGCCTTGCCCTGGCCGCGCGCTCCTGGCCGGCCGTTGTCGCGGCCCTGGCGGGAAACGCGCTGGGAGCCGAAGAAGCTCAGCACCCGCTCGCGCATCTCCTGTTGATAGTGGTACCGCAGGCTCTCATCTCGGATGCGGCTGGTCAGCTCGCGCAGCGTCTTTTCAAGTTCCGCTCGCCGCTCCGGCGTGTCGAAGACGCCGCCCGCCGTCTCGCGCATCCATAGGAGGTCGACCAGCGGCCGTGCGTCGGCAAGCACGGCGCGAAATGCGTCCGGTCCCTCGGCCTTGACCAGGTCGTCGGGGTCCTTGCCTTCCGGCAGCAGCGCAAAGCGCGCCGAGCGCCCCGCCTGTACCGATGGCAGTGCGAGATCGGCGGCCCGCCACGCCGCTTTCAGCCCGGCCTTGTCGCCGTCGAAACACAGAACCGGTTCGTTGGCCATGCGCCACAACAGTTCAAGCTGGTTCTCGGTAAGCGCGGTGCCGAGCGGCGCGACCACATTCTCGAAACCGGCCTGCGCCAGCGCGATCACGTCCATATAGCCTTCGACCGCGATGACCGCGCCGCCCTTGGCCAGCGCCTTGCGGGCGCGGGCGAAATTGTAGAGCACATTGCCCTTGTGGAAGAGCTCGGTGTCGGGCGAGTTCATGTATTTGGCCGGCGCGTCGGGCGCCAGCGCTCGGCCGCCAAAGGCGATGATCTTGCCGCGCGAATCCGGAATCGGAAACATGATGCGGTCGCGGAACCAATCGTAGGAGACCGGGATGTCGTCGCCATGGCGCACCAGCCCGCAGGCTTCGATATCGGCCTTCGGCACGCCCTTTGCCGCCAGATGCTCCTTCAGCGCATTGCGGCTGTCAGGCGCGAAGCCGAGCCGGAACGAATGCTGGGTCGCCGGCGTCAGACCACGATCGCGCAGATAGGCGCGGGCTTTGGCGCCTTCCGGTCCTTGCAGCCGCTCCTGGAAGAAAGCCGTCGCCATTTCCATGACATCCGTCAGACTGGCGCGTTCCTTCTCGCGCCGCTCCTCCTGCGCGTCGCGGACCGGCATCGGCACGCCGGCCATGTCGGCGATCTTCTCGACCGCCTCGGGAAAGCTCAATCCTTCGAGTTCGGTGAGGAACTTGAAATGGTCGCCCGAGGCCGAGCAGCCGAAACAGTGATAGCGCCCCTTCTTGTCCTCGCAGTGGAAGGATGGGCTCTTCTCGCCATGAAACGGACAACAGGCCCAGTAGTCGCCGCGCGACGCATTGGTCTTCTTGCGATCCCACGCGACGCGCTGGCCGATGACCTGAGAAATCGACACGCGGTCGCGTATCTCGTCGAGGAAGGCGGGCGGAAAGCGCATCAGGAAACTCGTTTCCCCACCATATAATCATGCCCGCGGAATCCGACGACCCCCAATAGGCGCCATACCCGGTTTCCACAGGCCAGGTCTTCTAACAGGCTAAGAGATGGCAATTGCGGCGATTGCCGATCAATCGCCTTCGTCGACCAAACTTTCCACCGGCACTTCAAGTGCTCGGGCCAGTCGCAGCCAAAGCGCGACGTCGCCGCCACGTTTTCCGTTCTCGATGTCCGAAAGATAGTTCTGAGTGACACCGACAGAAGTCGCGAGAACGGCCTGGGTCTGCTTGCGATATTTGCGCCAGAAGGCAAGCGGAGAAGTCGCCGCCACCAGAGCCCGCGCTTCATCCGCGGTCAAACCTGGTATCTGGCCTGCGCGAAAGCTACCCAACGCCTGTGCGTGGTCCAATGATTCCCGCAACGCCTCAAGCTCGCTGCGCGGCAGGATGGCCAATTCCTCGCCACCGGGCGTCGTGACATAGGCAATGTTGTTCATCCTCGCATCCCTTCAATCATAAACAGATCCGCGTGGCCCAATCTTGGTGACGATGATCTCCTGGTCTGTCTCCTCGAAAATGACCCGATAGTCACCGACCCTCAAACGCAGAGCGGTCGATCCCTGCAGAGCCTTGACACTGTTTGCAAGCGTGCTCGCGTCGTGGGCATAGGTTTCGATCTTCGACAGGATCCTCTCGGCATCCGCCCGATGCTTCCGCAGCGCCTTGGCGGCCAGAGGGAGAAGAATGACCCGCTTCACCTCAAAAATATCGCATATTGTGATATTTTGTGCAAGCAGTTCGGCCCATGGAGACGGGTCGCAAAGGGCATGAACGCCAAAAAGAAGGCGGCCATTGCGAACCGCCTTCTTGTCACATCCGGCAAGCTGCCGTGGAGCTGGAGCCTACTGAGCGGCGATGGCGCCGAAGATCACGCCGGAGAGAATGCCGACGAGCACGTAGTCATTGCCGACGCGGATCCATTCCTGGCCGCGGCCGGGACGACGCAGGCCATAGCGGCCATAGTCGCGGATCGGCTGGTGGCGCTTCCAACTGGAATATCTCTGGCCATTGCGCCAATGGTTGCGCTTCACGACGACCTTCTTCTTCACGACACGCTTCTCGACATGCCTGCCGGGCTTCTGCCAATCGGCCTTTGTGTAGGTCGACTGCGGCGCGACCGGTGCGTTCATCGGCGCCGCCTGGCCGGTGAGCGACGTGGCGGCCAGCATCGAGAAGGCGAGGCCGGAAAGGATAATGCGTTTCATCAGAAGTCTCCTTGGTTGTCGATGCCCGAGGAGTAGCCGCCAGCGGATGAACTGAAACTGAACGCCTCCATTACAATTGCGTAATGAATTCCTCCATTTACGCCGGCGAGTTGAACATTATCGCAAAGGCAACAGCCAGAAGCCCGGCAAACCCGGCTGATGCCGTGGACCGGCATGCAACCTTTGCGCACCCCGTCCATTTCCCGACACGGCCTGTCGCGCCGCGACAGCCCCTTGAAATCGGCAAAATTTTATTAGCCGGCTAAAGTATTCCGGCTATTGTTCACGGCTGCCATGACCATGATTCGTACTCCCCCTTATTCCCCCGATCGCCGCGTCTCCCGCACCGCGCGCCCTGTTCGCATACAGGCGCGGCAGTGACCGGCTCCGTCGTCCTGCTGCATCTGGCCGGCGCCGTGGCACTGATGCTGTTTGCCACCCGCATGGTGAAGACCGGCGTCGAGCGTGCTTATGGCGACATGCTGCGCCATCGATTGCGCGCCACCATGCGCAACCCGATCATGGCCGTGCTGGCCGGAACGAGCCTGGCGATCGCGCTGCAGAGTTCCACCGCGGTCACTCTGCTGGTCGGCTCCTTCGCCGGCTCGGGCATCGTCTCGGGCGCCGCCGGCCAATTGGCGGTGCGCGGCGCCGAGATCGGCTCCGCTTTGGTGGTCAAGCTGCTGACCTTCGATCTCACCTTGCTGGTGCCGCTCTGCCTGATCACCGGCACGGTGATGTTCATGGCCACCGAGCGGCGCGACTGGCGCCAGACCGGCCGCATCCTGGTCGGCATCGGCCTTTTGATCCTGTCGCTGGAAATGATCGGCCAGGCCTCGGAGCCGTTGCGCAACAGCCAGCTCATGCCGGTCATCATCAACTACTTCTCCAGCGATTCCATCACCGCCTATCTGCTGGCGGCGCTGATCACCTGGCTGTTCCAGTCGAGCATCGCGGCAGTCCTGTTGATGGCGACGCTGGCTGGCCGCGGCCTGATCACGCCCGAACTCGGCGTCGTCCTTATCCTCGGCGTCAATCTCGGTTCCTCGATCATCGCGCCGATGCTGACCCGCTCGGCCAGCCCCGCCGTGCGCGTCGTGCCGATCGGCAATCTCCTGATGCGCGGGCTTGGGTCGCTGGTCATGCTGGTGCTGTTCATGATCTTCAGGCCGCATGTCGGCTTTCTCGGCGCCGCGGCGGCCGACCAGATCGTCAACGCCCATATCCTGTTCAACCTCATCATCCTGCTCGCCGGCCTGCCGCTGGCCAGCCTCGTCTACCGCGCTTCCGAGAAGATCGTGGCGCTCGGCACCAAGCCGGCGCCGGCGGCCTCGCTCGACGTCATCGAACTCTCGGCGCTCAACGAGAGCGCGCTCGACGTGCCGAGCCAGGCGCTGGCCAACGCCACCCGCGAGGTGGTGCGGGTATGCGAGACGGTCGAGATCATGCTGAAACGCATCATCGAGCTCTATGAGGACGCCGACACCGACAAGATCAAGGCGCTTGCCGCCCTCGACGACCGCGTCGACCGCAAACACGCGGCCATAAAACTCTACCTCGCCAAGGTCACCAAGAAGCCGCTGACCGAGGACGAGTCGCTGCGCTGCCAGGAGCTGATTGGCGCCTGCGTCAAGCTGGAGCAGGTCGGCGACATCATCGTGCGCAACATGCTGGTGCATGTGAAGAAGAAGTTCGATCGCGGGCTGGAATTCACCGACGAAGGCTGGAGCGAATTGTGCACCTTCCACAGCTCGGTGCTGGCCAATGCGCGGCTCGCCTTCAACGTTCTGGTCTCGCGCGACCCCGAAACGGCCCGTCAGCTGGTGCTGGAGAAGGACCAGCTGCGCGACCGCGAGAAGGAAACCAGCGCCAGCCATTTCCTGCGGCTGCGCGAAGGCACCGCCAAAAGCATCGAAACCAGCTCGATCCACCTCGACACCATCCGCGATCTCAAGCAGATCAACTCGCTGCTGGCATCGATGGCCTATCCCGTCCTCGAAGAGCGCGGCCTGCTCACCGGGTCGAGGTTGAAGGCGAGCTGAGGCGCAAGCTTTTTGCCGCAAAGGCATCAACTTGGAACAAGGTTGCGTCATCCCGGCTTCAACGGCAAAATTAGTCTTTGCTCATCCTGCCATCCGTCGGCTAAGCATCTGATGCCACCGGGAGGAAATCGATGGATACCCATTCGCGCAGTTTCGCCAAGGCGCTTTCCTGGCGCGTGACCGGCACCGTCGACACGATAATCATCTCGTTGGTGGTGACCGGAAGCGTCAAGCTCGCGGCCGCCATAGGCGTAACAGAGGTCTTCACCAAATCGCTGCTCTATTATTTCCACGAGCGAGCGTGGCTGAAGATTCCCTACGGGCGCAGGAACGCGACATAGCGGCCCGTCCGCTGCCGGCCGGCACCGCCCCGCCCGGTTGCCACGCCACTGGCCGACACAACGGAACCGGTCAAGAAAAGCTAAACCGGCGACAAAAAATTCTGGATTGCCGGCAACGCCCATCCGTGGTTTGAGGCCTGCATTCGAGGATCCCATTTCCGGCCATGTCGCTTCCGCTGATTGCCCTGTTCATCGCCGCCTTCGCCTTCGGCACCACCGAGTTCGTCATCGCCGGCGTGCTGCCGCAGGTGGCGCAGGGCCTCGGCGTTTCGGTCCCCTCCGCCGGCTATCTCGTTTCCGGCTATGCCTGCGGCATCGCCATTGGCGGCCCGTTGCTGGCGCTCGCCACAAAGTCGCTGTCGCGCAAGACCCTGCTGCTCGGCCTCGCCATTGCCTTCACCATCGGCCAGGCGGCCTGCGCGCTGGCGCCCGACTTCACCTCGATGCTGCTCCTGCGCATTGCGGTCGCTGTCGCGCACGGCGCCTATTTCGGCGTCGCCATGGTGGTCGCGGTCGGCCTGGTGCGCGAGGACCAGCGCGGCATGGCCGTTGCCGTCATCCTCTCGGGCCTCACCGTTTCCAACGTCATCGGCGTGCCGGCCGGCACGGCGATCGGCAATATCTGGGGCTGGCGCGCGACCTTCTGGGTGATGGGGGCGCTGGGCGTGGCGGCGACCCTTGCCATGGCCGCCCTTTTGCCGCGCGCCGCCGGATATCAGGCCAAGCCCGCCGATCTCGCCAGCGAGGCCCGCGTGCTGGCGCGCCAACAGGTCTGGACCTCGCTGATCCTGATGCTGATGCTGATGATCGGCCAGTTCGGCCTGTTCACCTACATCACGCCGACCCTGCTGGAGGTCACCGGCCTCGACGAGAGGCTGGTCCCCTGGGTGCTGCTGCTCAACGGTGTCGGCGCCACGCTGGGCGTCTTCCTTGGCGGCAAGCTTTCCGACTGGAAGCTGATGCCCTCGCTGATCGCCATGCTCTTCCTGCAGGCGGTGACGCTGGCGGTGATCTACGCCGTCAGCCCCTACCCCTTGCCGATGATCGTGGCGATCGTCATCTGGGGCGGACTCAACTTCGCCATCGGCACGCCGATCCAGACCCGCATCCTGGCCTGGACGGCCGACGCAGCCGGTCTCGCCGCCTCGCTCATCCCGTCCGGCTTCAATATCGGCATCGCGCTGGCCGCATCGCTGGGCGCCGCCATGCTCAATGCCGGCTATGGCTATCGCAGCCTGCCATTGCTCGGCGCTTTTGCCATGCTGGTCGCTATCATCGTCGCTATTGCCTCGCATGCTTGGGAACGCCGAAGCGATGTCAGGCCGCCATTGCCAGCGGCGGCCGAGTAGATCAGAACCGACGACCCTGGCCGCGTGTCATCCGCGCCGTGCCGGCCCGCATGACCACGACAGGGTCCGCACGAACCGTTTGTGAAACCGGAGCAGAGATGGGAAGAGCGAGCGATTTCGGCCTGACCTGCGGCAGATCGCCGGCGGGCACGCACAACGCGATCACCGATGTGCCCGGTGTACGCGTCGGCCACTGCACGCTGCGTAACGGCGACATCAACACCGGCGTGACGGCCATCCTGCCGCATGGCGGGAATCTGTTCCGCAAGAAGGTGGTCGCGGCGAGCCATGTCATCAACGGCTTCGGCAAGACCGTCGGCCTAGCGCAGGTCCAGGAACTCGGCACCTTGGAAACGCCGATTCTCCTGACCAACACGCTCTCGGTCGGAACCTGCGCCACGGCGCTGATTCGCGACGCCGTCCGCCAGAATCCGGATATCGGCCGCACCACCGGAACCGTCAATCCGGTGGTCGGCGAGTGCAATGACGGCCCGCTGAACGACATCCAGGCGCTGGCGGTGACCGAGGAGCACGCGCTTGCCGCGTTGGCGGACGCGCAGGAGGGACCTGTCGAACAGGGCAATGTCGGCGCCGGAACGGGAATGAGCTGCTTCGGCTTCAAGGGCGGCATCGGCTCGGCGTCGAGAACGATCGCGCTTGGCGGCGGCCATCACCTGGGCGTCCTCGTCCTGTCGAATTTCGGCAGGGCCGGCGACCTCGTGCTGCCCGATGGGCGCCGGCCCGACCCGAGGCGGCCAGCCGAGGCCGAATGCGGCTCGATCATGGTCGTGCTGGCGACCGATGTGCCGCTGGAACACCGTCAACTCGAGAGGGTGGCGCGCCGCGCCGGAGCCGGCATCGCCAGGCTGGGTTCCTTCTGGGGCCATGGCAGTGGCGACATCGCCATCGCCTTCAGCACCGGCAATCTGGTCGACCACGATGAGACGCGCGATCTGGTGCCGCTGCTCGCGCTCAACGAAGCGCGCATCGACATGCTTTTCCAGGCGGCGGCGGACGCCACGCAAGAGGCGGTGCTGAACTCCATGCTGTCCGCCGAGGCCTTCACCGGCAGGGCCGGCAAGCATCGCGCATCACTAGCCGACTGGCTGCGCGGTCAGGCGAAAAGCGGTAAGCCGCTCTACAGATCGATCCGGAATCGCAGGCTCTCCATCCCGCCATAGGCGGCATCCTCGAAGAAGCGCTCGACGAGCTTGCCGCCATTGGCCAGGATCACCTTGTGTGAGGCTGGATTGCCCGGCTTGGCGGTGATCTCGACATAGGGAAGGCCGATCGCCCTCGCCTCGTCCAGCATCAGCCGCAACGCCTCGGTCGCATAGCCGCGCCGCCGTTTCCACGGCACCACCGCATATCCGATATGGCCAAGCACATGGGACGGCAGTTCCGCCGTGCCCTTCTGCCAGCGAAAACCGATAGAGCCCGATGCCTCGCCGTCCCAGATCCAGCGCCTGAAACTCGGCAGGCGCGGCACTTGTCCGCCGTCAGGCAAGGTTATGGGCGGGCGGCCCTTGGCCTCGGGATCGTCGAGACTGGCCAGGAAGGCCACGGGATCCTCGTCTATCGCCGCAAGCTGCTCGCGTGTCGCAACCTCCAGCCGCACATTGTCCGGCGACCAGCCGCGCTCGAGCGCCGCCTTGTAGGACGGCAGATGCTCGAGCGCGGGTTTGACGATCTCGATCATGATCCAGGCACAGCTTTGCCCGGTGGAACGCTCAAGCCGCATGGAAGCGGATCTCGCCCTTGTTCAGGAAACACGCCTTGCTGAACAGCGACAGGTCCAGCGGGTTCGGCAATCTGACGTCGCTGATATCGGGAAACGGTTTTGTCGAGGGATCGTAGGACCGGTCGATCTGCGAGATGAAGACCAGGATAATGCCCCTGTGGCGTGCGAAAGCCTTCAGCGCACGGACCTGATCCATCAGGGCCGGGTTTTCCCGCTTCTGGTCGAGCAGTTGCAGATAATCGATGACCGCCAGCGTGCCGCGCGGCGCCGATCCCAACGTCCTGACGATATAGTCGGCGCTGATGGCATCGGAACTGTCGAACTCGAACAGTTTGTCGAACCGGGCCGGATCGACCCCGATGGCGCGAAACCGCTCCAGCACGTCGTGCTGCGTATATTCCAGCGTGAAGAACACACCGCGATGGCCATGCTTCATCGCTTCGACCGCGAGTTCGAGGCTCATCAGGGTCTTGCCGTGGCCCGGCCGCGCACCGACCAGAACAAGGTCGCCCGGCGCCAACCGCGAGAACAGCCTGCCGGCCGGTGTGGCTTCAGAGGCATTGGCCGCAAGCAGGCTCCAGCTCGCAAAACCTTCCTGTGCCGCAATATGATCAAGCGCCTGGTGGAGCGGGATTTTTGCTTCCCGGGACAACAGCTTGGCCTGACGCTTCAGATGATAGACGGGCTGGGATAGCTTCATCGCAAAACCTCCTGGTGCGAGCAGTTTCGCAACCCCTCCTTATGCCTTGTGCTCGAACAGTCGGTCCGGTGCTCGGATAGCCCTGCATGAACTGATGCTTTCCCGGCGGAGGGAGGAGGCGTGGGCCACGCCAGACTCAGATCATAGCGCAATCCCAGCGGGTCGAAAATCGGCAGATCGAAGATCGCGAATGCCAGCCGATGCGAAGACGCGCGCCGCAAGCCTTGAGCCAGCATCCCGGCCTATGGACATTTTGCGCGCCGACCTGGTTCTTCGTGCAGGTTTCCCGGCACACTAAACAAGATGTGTCTCGCCGATTGTCACGCGGCATTTTATGATCGCCGCGGTGATTCACCGTGCGAAGTAAAAACGGTTCGGCAGGAGAATGGGTCTGGTGCGGTTGAGATCTGTCCCATTGGGTGTTGCTGGGGCCTTCGGCCTGCTCATCATCGTCGCCTTGACGGCGTCGGTCCGGTCCTTTGCCGCGCCCTCGGCCCTCCCGGCCTGGCTGCAGGCTCATGTCGGAGACAGCGACGGCCAGATTTCGCAGGTGGTCCTGGAACGGGCCCGCGCGCTCTACCTGAAGAAGGTGGCCCAAGGCGCCGTCACGAACCCCTGTTACTTCGCCATGGACGCCACCCGTCCCGGCGATCTCGGCAATGGCGTGCTCGGGCGCCGGTACTATGTCATCTGCGAAGCCAGCCAGTCGTTTCACGCCATCGCGTCGGGCCACGGCGGTGGCCGGAACCTGAAAGGCACGGTCGATTTTTCAAACGGCAGGCGGTGCTCCAAGAACTTCGGCAACGCCATGGATTCGGAGTTGACCGCCGGCGGCGCCTATATGACCCGTGAGGCGAAGACATCCTTCAAGGGTTTTTATCGCACCGGCGCCAAACAGGATGCCGCCTTCCTGCGCACCTTCATACAGTTCGACGGCGAGGGCGAAGCCGCCAACGCCAGGCAGCGCGTGATTGGCGGCCACGCGGCGCAGGTGCTGCGCACCATGTGCATGCGCAAAACGCCCAACAGCTCCTATGCCGACCATGATGGTCTGGTGCCGTTCGGCAAGCTGGTGGAATATGCCGGCGGCCGCAGCAATGGCTGCACCAGCTGGTCGCCGGCGGACGCGCGGCAGATCATCTCGATGGTGAAGGACAATCCGACGACGCTCTACATCTATCCGGAATCACGCGACATCGCCGCCGTCGCGCAGGCGGCAAAGGGCCATTCCCTATCCAGCGACGGGCCTTATTGGAACGCGTCCTGCCTGAAGGAAATCGGCGCGCCGAAATTCTGGCCGCGCAAGATCCTCGAGCCGATCATCGCCCAGTACAAGAAGGATCATCCCGCGCCGCCCGCGCAGCCGCTGCCGATCTGCAAGGAGCCGTGAAGCCGTTCGATCGGCGCCGTCGTGGCCGGAAAGGCCTACTGCAACAGGCCTTTGACGATGCCGCTTGCCTTGCCGAAATCCATCTGGCCGGCATATTTCTGCTTCAGCGCGGCGATCACCTTGCCCATGTCCTTCTGGCTGGCGGCACCGGTCGCGGCAATCGCTTCGCGCGCCGCGGCCGTGATCGCCGCATCGTCGAGCTGCGTCGGCAGGAAATCACGGATGATCTCCATTTCGCCACGCTCCTGCGCGGCCAGTTCCGGCCGCTTGCCGTCCTCGAAAGCCTTGGCCGATTCCTCGCGCTGCTTCACCATCTTGGCCAGTATCTGCAGGATCTCCTCGTCGCTGGCCGGCTCCTTGCCGGCGCCGCGATTGGCGATGTCGCGGTCTTGGATGGCGGCCTGGATCAGCCGCAATGTCGGCAGCCGGTGCTTGTCCTGCGCCTTCATCGCGCTCTTCAGGGATTCGGCGATTTTCGCGCGCATCGTGCTTTCTCCTTCGGTCGGCGCGGACAATAGCGCCGAGGCCAGGCCAACTCAAACCCTGATATGGCGGGGCAGGCCTATGATATTACTCAATGAAATAATTCGGAGCCGCATTTCGCATCGTCATTGACCGGCCTGCGCCCTTCCCCTATGTACTGGGCCTTGCATGAACTGAAGCTTGGGTGCGTGGAGGCCGCGAATTCGCCGCTCCGCGCCATTTGCTGCGCGGATGGCCGGCTGGGCCTGTGAAAGCGCGCAGCCTGATAGGAGTGCCGACATGGCCGAGATGACGCCCGCCTGGGCAACCGAAAAGCCGACCGCCCTTCTGGTGCTGGCCGACGGCACCGTCATCGAGGGCCGCGGTCTGGGCGCCACCGGCTCCGCCGTCGCCGAAGTCTGCTTCAACACGGCGCTCACCGGCTATGAGGAGATCCTCACCGATCCCTCTTATGCCGGCCAGATTGTCACCTTCACCTTCCCGCATATCGGCAATATCGGCACCAATGGCGAGGACATCGAGGACCTCAATCCGGCCGCGCGCGCCGGTGCCGTCGGCGCCGTGTTCAAGGCCGATGTCACCAACCCGTCCAACTACCGCGCCGCCGGCCATCTCGACCAGTGGCTGAAGAAGCGCGGCATCGTCGCGCTGTCGGGCATCGACACGAGGGCGCTCACCGCGCTGATCCGCGAAAAGGGCATGCCCAACGCCGTCATCGCGCATGCGCCCGACGGCGTCTTCGACCTCGACGACCTCAAACAGCGCGCCGCCGCTTGGTCGGGCCTGATCGGGCTCGATCTCGCCAAGGAGGTCACCTCGGGCCAGTCCTCGGTCTGGCGCGAGACGCCTTGGGTGTGGAACGAGGGTTTTGCCGAGCAGGACGCGCCGACCATGCATGTCGTTGCCGTCGACTATGGCGTCAAGCGCAACATATTGCGCCTGCTCGCGGGTCTCGGCGCCAAGGTCACGGTGGTTCCGGCCAAGACTGGTTCGGAAGAAATCCTGGCCATGCAGCCGGATGGCATCTTCCTCTCCAACGGTCCCGGCGACCCGGAAGCCACCGGCGACTATGCCGTGCCGGTCATCCAGGACTTGCTGAAGACCGACATTCCGGTGTTCGGCATCTGCCTCGGCCACCAGATGCTGGCCCTGGCGCTGGGCGGCAAGACCGCCAAGATGCACCAGGGCCATCACGGCGCCAATCATCCGGTCAAGGACCACACCACCGGCAAGGTCGAGATCGTCTCGATGAACCATGGCTTCGCCGTCGACGCGGACTCGCTGCCATCAGGCGTCGAGGAAACCCATGTCTCGCTGTTCGACGGCTCGAACTGCGGCATCGCGCTCACCGGCCGCCCGGTGTTCTCGGTCCAGCATCATCCCGAAGCCTCGCCCGGCCCGCAGGATTCCCACTATCTGTTCCGCCGCTTCGTCAACCTGATCCGCGAAAAGCGCGGCGAGGAGTTGCTGGCCGAGCGGGCCTGATCTTTCCTGGATCGGCAACAAGCGATAATATCGCTTAATACCAACAAGCGATAATATCGCTTAATACAAAACGATAAATCTGCGATACCGCTGTTGTGAAGACGATTATCCTTTCGGTATCGGCGGCTCGCGATCTCGACAACCTGCCCGCTGACGTCCGCGAGCAGGTCTCCGAAGGTTTGATCGCCTACGCAGTCAGCGGCCGTGGAGATGTAAAGCGTCTTTCCGGCAGGGGCGGTTACAGGCTGTGGATTGGCCGCTACCGCGTCATATTCGATGAAGATCGCATCACGATCCTTGCAGTCTACATCGGCAAGCGTGAAACGACGACTTACAGCCGGCCATAGGACAGAATGCCATGAACGCCCCGCAAATCATAAAGACTTCAACCGGCGAAGAACTGGTCGTTATCCCGAAGGCTGACTACGAGGCCTTGCTGCATGCCGCCGAAGAAGCCCTCGAAGACGCAGCGGATGTCGCCATCTACGACGAACGGAAAGCTGATCTCAAAACGGAAAAAGCCCTGCCCGCCGATGTGACCATGGATATTTTGCGAGGCTCCGGCCGCCTCAAGGCGCTCCGCAATTGGCGCAAGCTGACACAAGCCGAGTTGGCGAATGCCATCGGTGTCAGTCAGGGCTTCCTGTCGGATATCGAATCCAATCGCCGCAAACCGTCTGCGCAAACCACGGCGATGCTGGCAAAGGCGTTGGATGTCCCTGGCGAATGGCTTGAATCCTGATTTCCGACCTCACGCCACCGGCCGGCCTTCACTCGCCTCCAGTATGGCAAACCATTGCTGGCGGTCGAGGCTGATTGCCAGCGCCTTGACCATGGCGGCCAACCCTTCTCGCTTCATTGGACCGAGTACCGGAACCAGCCGGGCCGGAGAACAGCAGCCAAGCGATGGCGACGGTGGCGAGATCGCCGGCATCGATGCGGTGCCGATCAGCCGGGCAACCTGATCGGCATCCGGACGGGCGCCGCCATCGAGCAGGCGCCAGCGCCGAAGACCAGCCGCGACAGCGACACTCCATCCTTGGTCAGCGCGATGCGGCGGTCATGGCTCATACCTGCGCTCCATCTTCGGCGACGTCGGTCGTGACGGTCCTGGCCACTGCCGGCCTCGCCACCTTGGTGACGAAGACGATGAGCGCCAACACCAGGAAGCACGCTCCGACCAGATAGGGCGCGCCGCCGAAAGCCACGGGTGCGCTGGGCCCGGTGAACCAGGAGAAGATGGCCGTGTAAAGCAGCGGCGTGATGATTGAGGTGATCGAGAAGATCGAGGTCATCGCGCCCTGCAGTTCGCCTTGCGCCGAAGGTGGCACCTTGGCGGCGGCGAGGCTCCTGAGCGGCGGATCGGCCAAGGCCTCCAGGCAACCGGCTACGATCACCGCATAGATCATCCAGCCCTGCGTGGCGAAGGCATAGCCGAAGGCGCTGGCCGCCGTGAAGGTCAGGCCGATCACTGCTGTCTTCCACTCGCCAAGTCTGGGGATCACGCGCGGAAGGACGGTACCCATGATGATGGCACCGCACAGGCCGAAAGCGCCAAGCGAGAAGCCGATCTGTTGCTCACTCCAGCCATAACGATAGTTTGAGACGAACGACCAGACGGCCGGATACATCATGTGGCCGAGCGTCATCAGGAAGAAGACGAGCCCGATCCAGCCGATGCCCTGATACTGGCGCATCTGCAGCAGCGTGCCGACCGGGTTGGCGCGCTTCCATTCGAAGCGGCGGCGGTGCTTTTCATCGAGCGTTTCCGGCAGGAAGAACATCGCGATCAGGAAATTGACGAAGGCGAGCCCGGCGGCGAAATAGAACGGCACGCGCGGCCCGAACGTGCCGAGCAGCCCGCCCAGCACTGGTCCGATGACGAAGCCGACGCCGAAGGCGATGCCGAGCAGGCCGAAATTCTTGGCCCGGTTCTCATCGTTGGAGATGTCGGTGATGAAGGCCGACGTCGTCGAATAGCTGGCGCCTGAAATGCCGGCCAGCACGCGGCCGATGAACAGCATCGGAAAGGACCAGGCGACCGCGCAGATCAGATTGTCGATGGAGAAGGTCAGCACCGAGGCGAGCAGGATCGGCCTGCGGCCGAACCGGTCGCTCAGACCGCCCATGATGGGCGCGAAGAAGAACTGCATGGCGGCATAGACGAAGAACAGCCAGCCGCCCTCGATCGCCGCGCCGCTGATGCTGACACCGGACAACTCCTGCAGATAGGCCGGCAGTACCGGCATGATGATACCGAAGCCGATAATGTCGAGCAGCAGCGTGGTGAAAACGAGCGCAAGGCCCCGCTTGGCGGTTTTGGGGTCGATCATGACGGGTCAAGCTCCTCTGATCGCCCTGGGCGGGGCGGACGCACCTTATAGGCGAGCCCGCCGAAAGGAACAATGAGGGAACAGGCAGGAAGCTTTAATCCTGACACTCCCTGACGGCGTCATTTCCGTCATTGTATCGCCGTGGAATCAGTGCTCAGAGCGGGCCGCTCATCGTGTTGCAGTCCGACAGTTTGCCGTTTTTGTAACCGCGCGCCAGCCAGGTCTGCCGCTGCTGGGAGGTGCCATGATTGAAGCTTTCCGGCACGACATAACCCTGCATCTTCTTCTGCAGCGTGTCGTCGCCGATCTGCTTGGCGGCATTCAGCGCGCTTTCGAAATCGCCCGGTTCCAGAATGCCCTTCTGCGCGGTGTAGTGGGCCCACACGCCGGCGAAGCAGTCGGCCTGCAGCTCGATACGCACCGACAGCTGGTTGGCATCGGCTTCGCTCATGCCCTGCCGCATCTGGTTGAACTTGGACATGATGCCGGTGAGGTTCTGCACATGGTGGCCGACCTCATGCGCGATCACATAGGCGCGGGCGAATTCACCGGAGGCGCCGAACTGCTGGTCGAGCTGCTGGAAGAAGGTCATGTCGAGATAGACCTTGTGGTCGCCGGGGCAGTAGAACGGACCAGCCGCCGAGGAAGCGAAGCCGCAGGCCGAGCGGATTTGGCTGGAAAACAGCACCAGCTTGGGATCCTCATAGGTCAGGCCTTGCGACTTGAAAATGCCGGTCCAGGTGTCTTCGGTCTCGGCCAAGACGGTCGCCACGAACTGCTTCATCTCGTCATTGGCGGGCGCGGCGCCGTTGCCGCCGCTGTTGTCCGATATCTGGCCACCGCCGCCCGGCAGCAGCGCGCCGCCGTCCCCGTTCAGGAGTTGCAGGGGATTGATGCCGAAAACACCCCAGGCAATGAGCGCGACAACCGCGAAGATGATGAGGCCCGAGAGCGACATGCCGCCACCGCCCGCGCCGCCGCCGATGGGGATGCGGAACTGGCCGGGGCCGCCGCCGTCAAGCCCGCCGCCGGAGCCGCTGTCGCCGCGGTCGTCCTCGACATTGTCACTCTGACGACGACCTCTCCAGAGCATGGCAACTCCTCGCACTGCGAACTTCGCGTTGTTCCGGTATGGCCGGCCCAACCCAACAAACAATTATCCCAATGGTTGCGCCAAGTCACAGCATTTTTCGGTAGTGCATCAGTTTGAAATCTGCAAACTAGCCGGCGCTTCACGAGATCGCATCCGGGACTATGTTCAACCAAGCCAACGATGAGCCAGCCACCCGAGGCACAAGCCGCCTATGGCCGCATAGATCAAGCCGATCGGGCCTTTGGGGAAGGGCTCGTGGTGCACCACGCGTGGCGATGGCGGCCGATAATAGGATAGCAGTTGCCGTTGTGAGACGATTAGCATTTGCTCCAACTCGCGGCGCCCTTCCTCCCTTGCCCGTTTTGAGTCCAGGCGCTCCTGAACGTAGAGCTGTCTCGTATGCTCCGTGGCCGAAAATGAGTTTTCGTCTAGCCAGGCTTTGAATTTGCCGGGCCTGACGAGGACTTTGGCATGGGTGAAGTCGCGTCGGTGGAGTCTCTCCGCCTTGGAAGCTTCAAAACCCGTATGCCACTCTTCCCAAGTCGCCGGCATGTCATCAGCGCCGGCAAGCTGGCGGATACGAGGATAATCCTTGGCAGTGTAAACTGGAATAGCCCTGACTTCGCTGGTCATTGCAAGCCTTCCCCTTCTCCCAAGAAGAGGATGCGACTCCTAGGACTCGCTGTCCAGATGGCGCTACCCAGCCATCATAAGCCACTTGGTCTCCACCCCGCGCAGCCGGTATAGCCGTAACAGCAGAGTGCTCAGTCTTTTTGCTTGGCGCCGGCGCTCTTGCCGTCGGAGCTTTTCGAACGTTCCTCGAACCGCTCCGCTCCCTTCTTCAAGGGGTGGCCTGTCTCGGCTTCCGTCTTGCGCTCATCTCTGGCCGCAGCCTGCTTCAATCCCTTCGCCGCCTGCTTGCCCTTCGCGGTCGGTGCTTGTTCGACGCCCATCGTCTTCTCCCTGGCGCGACAATCGCGCGATCTCGGAAGCAACGTGCGGTGTGGTCAGGCGGTTCCCGCCCGCTGGTCCGTCCGAGGAAGTCGCCCCACCAGGCTCAGCCCACCGTCATCGCCTTGCGAAACGCCTCCAGCGTCTCGGCGCTGACATGGTGCTCGATGCCCTCGGCATCGATGCGCGCCGTCTCGGCGCTGACGCCGAGCGAGCGCAGGAAGGCTTCCACCGTCTGGTGACGGATGCGGCTCTCCTCGGCAACCTTGCGGCCGGCCTCGGTCAGGAACACGCCGCGATAGGGTTTTCTCGACACCAGCCCGTCGGCGCACAACCTGGTCAGCATCTTGGCCACTGTCGGCTGGGCGACGCCGAGCCTAGCCGCAATGTCGACTTGGCGCGCCTCGTTGCCGTCCTCGATCAGGTCGGAGATCAGTTCGACATAGTCCTCGACAAGTGCGCTGCGGCGCGCTTCGCGCGTCTGCCGGAACCCTTCCGAGTGGACGTCGGCGTCAGGCAATGGCTCACGCGGGACCGGTTTGTTCTTCAGCGCCAATGCGCGCTCCTCCTGGGAGTTTTGCCGTCTCTGTTTTTATAGCACGGGCTTTGATTCTTCAGGCCGTTTATTTGGAGGCATGTTCGCCGATCGGCAAGCAGGTCGTTGCGCGTCGGGACGACGTTCCTCCGCCAGCCTATGCCCTCGATGAGACGGCAGAAACCGATCCAGTGCCATTGTCCGTGACTCCTGGGGCCATATTTGGGTGTTGCTGAGCTGAAACCGCCCGACTGCAATCGCCGCCAGGGAGAAAGCCATGACCCGCAGTGACGTTCTGATCGTAGCCGCCGGCCCAACCGGCCTGGTGCTGGCCGCCTTCAACGATATCCGCCAATAGCGTTTCCAACTTCGGGCAAAGAAACTATTCTTCTTGCCGTACCAAGCGATCGCTGTTCGTGTCCTTGGCATGATCCCCATGCCGCATCATGCGTCGAAAGCTCATTGAGATATGCGCGCGCCTGATGTGCCCGATCGACTCCCAGTCGCCGATCTCCGCTGCGGCCAGGACTTCCTCCATCTCACGTCGAAACGCCGTGAACTCTTCCACAAGTCCTAGTTGAGGCATCATCTTCAGGACGACACGCGCCACCTGGAAATAAAGTCTCTCGCTGATCTCGCGCAATGGCTGGTTCCCGGTCATGGCGGTCAGTTCAGAAAAGAAGTCCATGTTCAGCTGCAGGAAAGCCCGCTGATCCGGATTGAGCATGTCGGAATCACAGCGCGCGATGAGCGTCCGGATTCGATCCAGGTCGGCCGCCGTCCGCGGGATCGGCGAAAGCTTGCCGACCAGAAGCGCCAATTCGAGGCGCAAGTGATAGACCTGCTGCAGTTCCTCGATGTCGACATCGGTGACTATGGTGCCGACGCCGTGCACGGATTGAACCAGACCTTCGGACTCAAGACGTGCCAGCACGCGACGGACCGGCGTGCGGCTGATCTGGAATTCCTGGGCGAGTTCTTCCTCGGAGAGCCGGCTTCCCGGCGGGTAGTCGAGCAGGCAGATGCGGTCTCGCAGGATCCGGTAGATACGCTCGAACCGTTCCCGCGCCGAAAGCGGCCGCGGCGCCTCCAGGATCGCCGTGGTGACCGAGGCATCCGTCTCCAGTGTCATCCAGCCTCCAGGACAGCATGCAAGAATTGCCGTGTCCGCTCGTTCTTAGGGGCACCGAACAGCTCGCCTGGCGGTCCCTGCTCGCATATCTTGCCTTGGTAGAAGAAGCAGACGCGATCGGAAAATTCCTTGGCGAAGCCCATCTGGTGCGTGACCATGAGCATCGTCAAATCATGCTCGCGGCCGATTTGCCTTATCACTTGCAGCACTTCGCCGACAAGTTCCGGATCAAGCGCCGAGGTCACCTCGTCGAACAGCATTATCTTGGGTCGCATCGCCAACGCCCTGGCGATGGCGACGCGCTGTTGCTGGCCACCGGAAAGCTGGGAAGGGTAATGATCCTTCTTCTGCGACAGCCCAACCATGTCGAGAAGCTCGGCTGCCCGCGCCTCGGCATCCGCCCTTTTCATGCCAAGCACGGTTATCGGCGCCTCGATGCAATTTGCCATCGCCGTCATGTGGGGGAACAGATTGAAGGATTGGAAGACCATACCGATCTTTGCCCGGATGCGACGGATGTGAGCAAGGTTGGCAGGCACAAGCATTCCGCCCTGCTGCATGTGCGTCAGCGGCTCGCCTTCGACCCAGATGACACCATCATTGATCGTCTCCAGCGTCATCAGCATGCGCAGCACGGTGGTCTTGCCCGAACCGGACGGGCCAATGACGGAGACCTTCTCGCCGCGCGCGATTTCGAGGTTCAAGCCGTCGAGAACGGTCAACGCGCCGTAGCGTTTGGAAACATTGTCGAAGCGGACCATCGGTTGTTCCGTCATCGCGTGTTCCTCCGGTTGAGCAGGCGTTCGAGGGCACGAATAAGCGCGGCAGAAACCAGGCTCATCGCAAGGAAGAACAGGCCGACCAGGGTAATCGGCTCGGTGTAGCGGAAAGTCTCGGAGCCGATGATCTTGGCTGTCTGCATGAGTTCCAGCACGGCGATAGCCGAAAGCAGCGGCGTTTCCTTGAACAGCGCGACGAGATAGTTGCCGAGCGCCGGCACGATCGGCGGAATGGCCTGCGGGATAACGATGTCGCGAAAGGTCGTCCAGGACGAGAGATTCAGCGCGATCGAGGCTTCCCATTGACCACGATGGATGTTGTCGAAGCCGGCGCGATAGACCTCCGAGCAGTAGGCGGCATAGTGAATGCCAATCGCCATGACACCAGCCGTGAACGCGTCGAGCACAAGGCCGAATTTCGGAAAGACGAAATAGAGGAAGAATATCTGGATGAGCAATGGCGTCGAGCGGATCAGCTCGACCAGCACCGAGATCGTCCAACCGGTCCACGGCACGGCGATGCGGATCACCGCCAGGACCAGGCCGAGCGAGGCCGCGATGGCGAAACCGAGCAGCGTCGCCTCTATCGAGATGACCGCGGCGCGCGCCAGCACCGGCAGGATCTCTAGGGCAAAACTCCAATCCCAGATCATGCTGCCTTCCCTCGCGCCAAGCCGAGCGAGGCCCGCTTTTCGAGCAGCCGCATGCCGATGGAAACGGTGAGCGACATGGCGAGATACATCAGCAGCACCAGCGTGAAGATTGGAATGGTCTTGAACGTGTTCTGGTTCATCTGCTGCGCCTTAAAGGCAAGGTCCGACAGGGTGATCAGCGAGACCAGCGCGGTCGACTTCAGCAACTCGATGAACAGATTGCCCCAAGGCGGGATCATGGCGATGAAGGCCTGCGGCAGGATGATCCGTCGCAGCATCTGCGCGCGGCTCATGTTGAGCGCAGTTCCCGCTTCCCACTGGCCGCGCGCGACTGACTGGATGGCCCCCCGCACGCATTCGGATCCGTAAGCCCCGACATTCAGGCCGAGCGCCAGCACGGCAACGAGAAATGCGTCTAGCGTGACGCCGAATTGCGGCAGCACAAAAAATAGCCAGAACAATTGCACCAGCGCCGAGGTGCCGCGAAAGATCTCGACATAGACCGTCGCCAGCCATCTAAGCGGCGCCGGGCCATACATACGTGCCAAGGCGGCGAGCACGCCCATGATGACCGCCAGCAGGCTGCCCAGGATGGCGATCTCCATTGTCAGGACGGCGCCCTGCAGCAGCCCCGGCAGGAACAGCCTGTATGTTGCCTGCGTTGCAAGCACGGCGATCACGGCCAGCGAGACAACCAGCATGGCAACGAGCGTGCGGATTCCCATCTGCTTCTCCGAGCAAAAAAAGGGGCGGCGCTTTCACGCCGCCCAGCAGTTGGGAACTTATTCGCCCTTGCAGAGCTGCGCGGTGGTCTTGTTCGGCAGATAATCCTTACCGAAGCCGAGTGGTTCGACCAGCGCAATGTGCTCCGGTGAGCCGATGAATTTCTTCAGTTCGGCATTGAACGCTTCCTGGAGATCGGTGTCCTCCTTGCGGAAGCCGAAGCCGCCGTGCCCCTTCACCGACTTGCCGGCAACTTCGCCGAAGGGCTTGGTCGATTCGACGCCATCGGCCTTCTTGGCCATATCGGCGATCGACAATGCGGTAAGCGCGGCGGCGTCGGCGCGCCCTGCCTGGACGGCGGCAACGAGACTGGACTGGTCAGGCAAAGCGACGATCTGCCCTGGCGCGACACCTGCATCCTTGGCGTATCCACCCTCGACCGCGCCCGCCATCACCGCAAGCTTGAGATCGGGATTGTCCTTGACGCTTGAATAATCCTTTATGCCCTTCGGGTTGCCCTTCGCCACCAGCATGGCCTGACCGATACCATAGGACGGTTCGGAGAAATTGATCTCCGCGCAACGCTTTGGATTGATGAACATGCCGGCAGCGATGATGTCAAATCTCCCAGCCTTCAGGCCAGGTATGAGCGACCCGAATTCGGTCAGCACGCCGTCCACCTGCGAAATGCCCATCTTGGCGAGCACAGCCTTGGCGACCTCGGGCGCTTCGCCGGTCAATTTGCCGTCAGGCGTTGCGAACCCGAACGGCGCCTCATTGGCGAAACCGACGCGGATGTAGCCGTCCTTCTTGGCGCGTTCGAGGGTCGTTTCGGCCTGAGCCGGAAGCGCCGTGAACATAGTCGCGACGAGCGCAAGGCAGGCAGCCGTCTTCATGGCCGTGCGGCGAGATATCTGTGACATGAGCATGCATTCCCCTTTTCTTTTTTGGATGAGCTTACTGGCTCGAAGGACGTTTCTCCATCGTCACATCGAACATGTAAGACGTATACAACTCATCTGGACATATCGCAAGACACCCTGTACGAATCTGGAAAATCACTGATGTCAGCCCGAATGTGTGGCTGGATTGATTGCTAGTTGTGCACAATTAGAGGTATCTGCCTCGAAATGTAGCGGCGGACTTGCAATCGATCACGATGGTCACGGGGACAAGTTTTGAGCAGGTCAGCCAATTTCACGAAGACGGAATACGCGCAGCGCCTGACGGGCGTGAAGCGGCGCATGGAGAAGGCCGGCTTCGATCTCATCGTCTGCCAGGATCCCGCAAACATGTGCTGGCTTACTGGCTACGACGGATGGTCCTTCTACGTGCCGCAATGCGTGCTCGTCCATCTGGAGGAAAATCTGCCGATCTGGTTCGGCAGGGCGCAGGACGCCAGGAGCGCCCGCTTGACCACCGGCCTGCCCGAAGAAAACATCGTCGCGTTCTCCGAGCGGCTGGTACAGCAGCCTATCGAGCATCCGTATGACGAACTCGCCAGCCTGATCCGGGCACGCGGATGGGAACAGGCGCGCATCGGCGTCGAGATGGACGCGCACTACTACACGGCGCGCTGTCATGCCCATCTTGTCGGCGGCCTGCCCGCGGCGCGTTTCGGCAACAATCACGACCTCGTCAACTGGGCGCGGCTGGTAAAATCGGAGGCCGAACTGGTGCTGATCCGTGAAGCCGGCGCGATCTGCGACAATGCCATGAACCGCGCGGTCGAAAAGATGCGACCGGGCGTGCCGCAGAACCAAGTGATCGCGGAAATCTATCATGCCCAGATCATGGGCCTGCCAGGCGTCGGCGGCGACTACGCAGCAATCTGCCCGCTGATGCCGGTAGGCGAAGGCACGAGCACACCGCATCTGACCTGGTCGGACGCGCCTCTTCCGGACAGCGGGCTGGCCATCATCGAGATCGCCGGTGTGCGACGGCGCTATCACGCGGCGCTAACCCGGACGGTGCATTTCGGCAAGCCGCCGACCGCCCTCTCCGATATGGCAAAGGCGATCGTCGAAGGGGTCGATGCGGGCCTCGATCTGGCACGGCCCGGCAACACTGCCGAAGAGGTCGAGGCCGCCTGGCAGGCGGTGCTGCGCAGAAACGGGCTGAAGAAGGAAAGCCGCGTCGGCTATCCTGTCGGCCTCGCCTATCCGCCGGATTGGGGCGAACGCACCGCAAGCCTGAGGCCTGGCGACAAGACCGAACTGCAGCCCGGTATGTGCTTCCACTTCATGGCCGGCGTATGGCTCGACGATTTCGGCGTCGCCATTTCCGAATCCTTCGTCGTTACCGAAGGCGGCGGCGAACGGCTGTGCGACGTGACCCGCGATCTCATCGTCATTGACTGACCACCAGCCCAAGAGCCGGTAACTTCAAGGATACCCAATGGACCGCAATCCCTTTTCCGAAGCCGAAATCGCCGGCCGCCTGTCGAAGGTGTCCACGGCGCTGGCAGAACGCGGGCTTGATGCCGCTATCTTCGCTTCGCCTGAGAATATCTTCTACCTCACCGGCCTCGACCATTGGGGCTATTTCGCGCCACACCTCTTGATTGTCCCACTCGACGGTCGACCGGTTCTGGTCACCCGGTCAATGGAAAAGGTGACGATAGAGAAACAGGTGAAGGCGGCGGATTTCCGCGGTCATTCCGACAGCGAAACCGCTGCCGATCTGGCCGCGCGCCTCATTTTTGAGCTTGGCCTGGCAGGCAAACAGATCGGCCTCGAAAACTGGACGGCGGGTCTGAGCCATGGCCTCGCCTTGAGGCTCGAGGCGCGGGCCGTCGCCAGGTGGAGCGACGTTTCCGGGCTCGTCGACAGGATGCGGCTGGTGAAGAGTGCCGAGGAACAGGTGCTGATGCGCCGCGCCGCCAAGGTTACGGACGCTGCTGCAGGTGCGGCCATCGCGGCAATCTCCGCCGGCGCCGCCGAGCAGGAGGTCGCCGCCCAATGCGTGGCGGCGATGATCCGCGCCGGGGGCCACGCGCCGGGCTTCGGCCCGTTCATTCGTCCGGCCGCCAGGCTCGGGGAAGAACACACGACCTGGGGCGACGGCATCTACCGCACCGGCGAGCCTGTCTTCGTCGAACTCTCCGGCTGCGTCTCGCGCTATCATGCGCCGCTTGGCCGGCTGATCCGTATTGGCAGCACCAAGGATCAAGACGCGGCGATGGCCGAGGTGACGGCCAAGGCATTCGATGCCGTCGTCAAGGCGCTCAGACCTGGCGTCAGAGCGCGCGACGTCTATGCCGCCTGGCAAGACGTCGCCGACGGAGCCGGTCTCTCGCACTATCGTCGCCATCATTGCGGGTATCTGGTCGGCATTGGCCAGCCGCCATCCTGGACCGGCGGCAATTCGGTGACCGGCCTCAGGCACGATTCCGATCTCGAAATCGAGACTGGCATGAGCTTTCACATCCTGTCCTGGCTGATGGGCACCGGCCGCGGCGAGCATTTCATGTCAAACACGGTGCTGCTGACCGACGCAGGCGCTGAAGTGCTGACGCGCACCCCGGCCGGTTCGATCGTTCGCTAGACCATGAACATGTCGCGCTATTCTGCGTTCTCGATTTTCCGCAATGGCCTCTCCGGCCAGAAGAACTGGCAGCGCGCCTGGCGCGCGGCGGAGCCGAAGCCGGCTTACGACGTGATCATCGTCGGCGGTGGCGGACATGGGCTGGCCACGGCCTTCTATCTCGCCGAGAACCACGCCATCCGCAATGTCGCCGTGCTGGAGAAGGGCTATGTCGGCGGCGGCAATGTCGGCCGCAACACCACCGTCATCCGCTCCAACTACCTGCTCGACGGCAACACCCAATTCTACGAATTCTCGGTCAAGCTGTGGGAAGGCCTGTCGCAGGCGCTGAATTTCAACGTCATGTTTTCGCAGCGCGGCCAGATCGTCACCGCCCATTCCGCGGACCAGCTCGACACTTTCAGTCATCGCGCCAACATCATGCGGCTGAACGGCATCGATGCCGACATACTCGACCGCGATGCGGTGCGGCGGCTGGTGCCCTATCTCGATTTCTCCGACACGGCGCGATTTCCGATATATGGCGCCATCCTGCAGGGTCGCGCCGGCACCGCCCGCCACGATGCCGTCGCTTGGGGTTATGCGCGCGCCGCCGATGGTCATGGCGTCGACATCATCCAGAACTGCGAAGTAACCGGTTTTGTCCGCGATGGCGACAGGATCATCGGCGTCGAGACGAGCAAGGGCCGGATCGGCGCCGGCATGGTCGGCCTCGCCGTTGCCGGTCATACGTCGGTGCTCGGACGGAAGGCAGGCCTGGAATTGCCGATCGAAAGCCATGTGCTCCAGGCTTTCGTCACCGAGCCGCTGAAGCCGCTGGTCGACCATGTCGTCGCCTATGGCGCCGATCATTTCTATGTCAGCCAATCCGACAAGGGCGGGCTTGTCTTCGGCGGCAATCTCGACGGTTACAACTCCTATGCCCAGCGCGGCAATCTCGGCGTCGTGCGCGAGGTGGCGGAGGCCGCGATCGCGCTGATGCCCTGCATCTCGCGCGTCAGGCTGCTGCGCCATTGGGGCGGCGTCATGGACATGACGCCCGACGCCAGCCCGATCATCTGCCCGACGCCGATCGACGGGCTCTATCTCAACGGCGGCTGGTGCTATGGCGGCTTCAAGGCGACACCAGCTTCGGGCTGGTGTTTTGCACACACGCTGGCGACCGGCAAACCGCATCCGCTGATCGCCGCTTACGGGCTCGACCGTTTCCGCACCGGCCACACACTCGACGAGGCCGGTGCCGGTCCCTCGGCCTGGCTGCAATAGGGAGCAGCGAAATGCTTCGCATCGAATGTCCGTGCTGCGGCCCGCGCGACCATGATGAGTTCCGCTATGGCGGCGACGCTTCGGTCACGCGTCCGCGGCATGACGATCCGGACCCGGAGGCCTGGTACCACTATGTTTATGTGCGCAAAAACCCGCCCGGGCAGCACAGCGAGTTCTGGCAGCACGTGACCGGCTGCCGGCAATGGCTGGTCGTCGAGCGCGACACCTGCGACCATTCCATCCTCTCCGTCGGTTTCGCCAGGACATAGAAGCATGAACTCGAATGACAGACGTTTGCCAGCAGGCGGCCGTATCGATCGTGCGCAACCGATTGGCTTCAGCTTCGATGGCCGCACGCTGAACGGCTACCAAGGCGACACGCTGGCTTCGGCTTTGCTGGCCAACGGGATCACACTCACCGGACGTAGCTTCAAATATCACCGACCGCGCGGCATCTTCTCGGCCGGCCCCGAAGAACCGAACGCTCTGGTCACCCTCGGGAGTGGGGGACGGCGCGAACCGAACCTGCCGGCCACCACGCTCGAACTGGCGGAAGGCATGTCTGCCGAAAGCCAGAACCGCTGGCCGTCACTTGCGTTCGACCTGCAGAGCATCAACGGGCTGTTTGCGCCGTTCCTTTCGGCCGGCTTCTACTACAAGACCTTCATGGGACCGACGCGGCGCGCCTGGATGTTCTATGAGCATTTTATCCGCCGGGCGGCAGGCCTGGGCCGGGCCGGCACGGAGCCCGATCCCGATCGCTACGAGGTGCGTCACGCATTTGCCGATATTGCCATTGTCGGCGGCGGCCCTGCCGGCCTCTCGGCGGCTCGCGCCGCGGCATACGCAGGCGCAAGCGTTGCGCTGATCGAGCAGGATTTCCTGCTCGGCGGCCAGCTTCTTTCGGAGCGTTCCGATGGCGAGGCGGCAGCGTGGCTGAAGGCGGTCGAGACCGAACTGGCAGGCCTGTCCAACGTCACGGTGCTGCGCAAGACGATGGCATTCGGCGCCTATGACGGCAACACCCTGGCGCTGATCGAACGAAACGATGATCCGACCGCGCAAGGCGCTCCGCGGCAGGTCTTCACCATGCTTCGCGCCCGCGCAGTCGTCTTTGCCACCGGTGCCATCGAGCGGCCGCTGGTCTTCTCCAACAATGACCGGCCGGGTGTCATGCTGGCATCGGCCGCCCGGATCTACCTCAATCGCTTCGCCGTCCTGCCGGGCAAGAATATCCTGGTCGCTGCCGCGAATGACGGCGCCTATCTCACCGCCATCGACCTCGCCGCCGCCGGTGCGCAAGTGACCATCGCGGATCAGCGCAGCGCCTCACCTGCCGATCTGGCGGAGGAAGCCAGGCGCCTGAACGTAGCGATCCGGGCCGGGACCCAAATCGCCGACCTGCGTGGCGGCCATGAGGTCAAGGCCGCGAAGCTTGCCGGGCCGCGCGGCAATTCGGAGATTGCGTGCGACCTCGTCTGCGTGTCCGGCGGCTGGTCACCGACCGTGCATCTCACCTCGCATCTCGGGGTCAAGCCTATCTATCGCGACGACATGGACGGCTTCATCCCCGGCGCCTTTCCGGCAGGCCACTTTGGCGCCGGTGCAATGATGGGCTGCTTCTCGACCGCCGATGCCACCGACGGCGGCCACCGTGCCGGCATCGAAGCTGCGGCCTTCTGCGGAAAATCTCGAGCCGCACCGGCCCCTGCGAAGCTCGATCTCGGCGAAGCCGCGGCCAACGCGTTCCGTGCAATCCCCTTCGTCGGCCGCGGAAAGGCCTTTGTCGATTTCCAGATGGATGTGACCAGCAAGGACATCGAACTGGCGTATCGCGAGGGTTATGAATCGGTCGAGCACCTGAAGCGCTACACCACGCTCGGTATGGGGACCGACCAGGGCAAGACCAGCAATTTCGCCGCGCTGTCGGCCATGGCGGCGTTGCGCCAGGCGACGATCCCGCAAACCGGAACAACGACCTTTCGTCCGCCCTACGCGCCGATCGCTATCGGCGCGCTCGCCGGCCGCGCCGTCGGCCACCATTTCAAGCCGTTTCGCCGCACGCCGATGCATGATTGGCATGTGGCGAACGGCGCCGAGATGCTCGAGGTCGGGCTGTGGATGCGTCCTTACTTCTATCGCGCCGCCGGCCGCGACGTGAACGAGGCCTATGTCGCAGAGATGCGCATGGTGCGCGGGGCCGCGGGCCTGATGGACATTTCCACTCTCGGCAAGATCGACGTGCAAGGGCCAGACGCGGCCATTTTCCTCGACCGCGTCTACGTCAACGGCTTCGCCAAGCTGCCGGTAGGCCGCGCCCGCTACGGCGTCATGCTGCGCGATGACGGCGTCGTCTTCGATGACGGCACCACCACGCGATTGTCGGAAAACCGTTTCTTCATGACCACCTCGACCGCCAAGGCGGCCGATGTCCTGTCGCGGCTGGAATTCCTGCTCGACACCGCGTGGCCGGACCTGCGCGTCGCCGTCACCTCCGTCAGCGACGAATGGGCAGCGATGTCGGTCGCCGGACCGAGGAGCCGCGATATCCTTGCCGCCGCCTTTCCGGAGATCGACGTCTCGAACGATGCGCTGCCGCATATGGGCCTTGCCGAAGCGGAGTTTGACGGCCGGGCATTGCGCATCATGCGGCTCAGCTATTCCGGCGAGCGCGCCTACGAGATCTATGTCGGCGCAACTGCCGGCGGGAAGGTCTGGCACCATTTGCTTGAGGCCGCCGCGCCCTTCGGCCTGAGACCCTACGGGGTCGAAGCGCTCGGGGCGCTGCGGGTCGAAAAGGGCCATGTCGCCGGACCCGAGATCGATGGCCGTACCGCGCTCGACGATCTCGGCCTTGGCCGCATGATCGGAAAGCGCACCGGATTCGTTGGTGATGTCTTGCGGCGGCGTCCGGCCTTTCAGGCGCCCAACCGCCAGCGACTTGTCGGACTGGAATGCACTGAGGAAGGCAAGCGCCTGCGTGGCGGCGCGATATTGTTCATGCCCGACGATACCGTTGCAGGGCATGGACGCGGCCGGATAACCTCGGTCACGTTCAGCCCGGAGCACGGCCGTTATGTCGGCCTTGCCCTGCTGGCAGGCGATGTCGCGGTCGAGGGAAGCGAAGTCCTCGCCACCTATCCGATGAAGGCTGAAACCGTTCGCGCCCGCATCGTCTCGCCCGTCTTTCTGGATCCGAAAGGAGAGCGGCTGCATGGTTGAGGCTCTGGCATTGAAAGATTTCAATCTGTCGACGTCAGATTGCCCGATCGTTCAGATCGAGGGCTGGGACGGGATGCTGGCCCGGTTTGAGTTGAGTGTTTCGCAATTGCTGGGCACCGCCCTGCCCGTCTCCGTCGGCGAGACTGCCCGTTGTGCCGACACGCTCATCGTCCGGGTCTCTCCCCGCCGTCTGTGGCTGATCACGGAGGCGGATGCAAAACCGCCGCAACCCGCGATCGATCCCGAGCTGGGCTGTTCGCTCTCCCTCGGCGAGGGACGCGTGCGCTTCAGCTTGAGCGGCGCGGGCGTCCTGGAAATCCTCTCCAACTGCATCGCAGTCGACTGGCGCTCGGCAGGCTCAGCGCCAGGCCGCGCATTGCAAACGACCCTCCATCACGTACCGGTGCTCGTCCTGCGCACGAGCGAGACCGGCTGCGACATGATCGTGCCGCGAAGCTTTGCGCGCAGCCTTGCGGACTGGATCGCCGAAAGCCGTTCTTCGCCTGGAATTAAAGCGCGAAATTGACTGACCGCTGGCCGACGAGATGGAACCCTTTCCAACCGGGGATTTGGAAGTAATCACGTCGAGGATCGCTCGACAGCGGCTGTCGACCGCCAAAACCCACCAACAAAGCCATCCGGAGCCTCCGGCGCTGACATGGTGCTCGATGCCCTCGGCATCGATGCGCGCCGTCTCGGCGCTGACGCCGAGCGAGCGCAGGAAGGCTTCCACCGTGTGGTGGCGGATGCGGCTCTCCTCGGCAACCTTGCGGCCGGCCTCGGTCAGGAACACACCGCGATAGGGTTTTCTCGACACCAGCCCGTCGGCGCACAACCTGGTCAGCATCTTGGCCACTGTCGGCTGGGCGACGCCGAGCCTAGCCGCAATATCGACTTGGCGCGCCTCGTTGCCGTCCTCGATCAGGTCGGAGATCAGTTCGACATAGTCCTCGACAAGTGCGCTGCGGCGCGCTTCGCGCGTCTGCCGGAACCCTTCCGA
>NZ_VFVC01000035.1:0-61939 GCF_006441575.1 Mesorhizobium sp. B2-4-12 | reverse complement strand
CCCATCGGGTTCTCGATCAGCCGCTTGAAGGCAACGAGCAGTTCCGCACCCAGCGCTCCATCGACTGCCCGGTGGTCGGTCGACAGCGTCACTGACATCACCGTGGCGATTTTGATCTCGCCATTCCTGACCACCGCCCGCTCCTCGCCGGCACCCACCGCCAGGATCGTCGCATGCGGCGGATTGATCACCGCGGCGAAGTCTTTGATGCCGAACATGCCGAGGTTGGACACCGCCGTGGTGCCGCCCTGATATTCCTCCGGCTTCAGCTTGCGGCTGCGGGCACGGCTGGCCAGATCCTTCATCTCGTTGGAGATGGTGGACAGCGTCTTTTCGTCCGCCCTGCGGATGATCGGCGTGATCAGCCCACCGGGGATCGACACGGCAACGCCGACATCGGCGTGCTTGTGCTTGACCATGGCGCTCTCGGTCCACGAGGCATTGGCGTCCGGCACCGCCTTCAGAGCCATGGCCATGGCCTTGATCACCATGTCGTTGACCGAGAGCTTGTAGGCGGGTGCCTCACCCTTATCGGTCTTCTTTGTCGGTGCGGCCGCATTGAGCTGCGAGCGCAGCGCCAGCAGCGCGTCGAGTTCGCAATCGAGCGTCAGGTAGAAATGCGGGATGGTGGTCTTGGCCTCCACCAGCCGCCGCGCGATGGTCTTGCGCATATTGTCGTGCGGGACGAGATCGTAGGAGCCTTCCTCGAACAGCTTCAGCACCTGATCGTCCGACATCGCTTTCGGCGCTGGGGCAGCTGAGGCAGCAGCAGGCGCGCCAGCTGGAGCCTTAGCCGCAGGGGCTGCCTTGGCACCGCCGCCGGCAATCGCGGCGTCGACATCGGCCTTCACCACACGGCCATGCGGGCCGGTGCCGGTCACGGCCGAGACATCGACGCCAGCCTCCTTGGCGATACGGCGGGCAAGCGGCGATGCAAAGGTGCGCTCGCCGGCCGCATGACCATTGCCGGTCGGAGCCGCCTTTGGTGCGGTAACGGCAGGTTCAGACTTCGGGGCCTCGGCCTTTGGTGCGTCTGTCTTGGGAGAATCCGCCTTCGCTGCTTCGGCTTTCACTGGCGCGGCACCACCACCGGTCCTGGCGGCAGCGCTTGCATTTTCGCCCTCGGCGGCGAGCACAGCGATCAGCGCGTTGACCTTGACGCCCTCCGTGCCGGCGGGGACGACGAGCTTTGCAACCGTTCCCTCATCGACGGCTTCGACTTCCATCGTTGCCTTGTCGGTCTCGATCTCCGCAATGACATCGCCGGGCGAAACCTTGTCGCCCTCCTTGACCAGCCATTTCGAAAGATTGCCCTCTTCCATCGTGGGCGAGAGCGCCGGCATGGTGATGTTGATTGGCATTTTGTCCTCCCGCCCGGTTCAGCGATATGAAACGGCTTTGACGGCCTCGATGACCTCGCCGACATTCGGCAACGCCAGCTTCTCCAGGTTCGCCGCATAGGGCATCGGCACATCCTTGCCGGCAATCGTGATCACGGGCGCGTCCAGGAAATCAAAGGCGCGCTGCGACACCTGGTTGGCGATATGGTCGCCGACGGAGTTCTGCGGGAAGCCTTCTTCCACCACGACCAGCCGGTTGGTCTTCTTGACCGAGGCGATGACGGTGTCGAGATCGAGTGGACGGATGGTGCGCAAGTCGATGATCTCGGCGTCGATGCCCATGCCACGCAATTCCGCTTCGGCCTTGACCGCGTAGGTCATGCCGATGCCGAACGAGACGATGGTAACGTCCTTGCCCGTTTTGTGGATGCGCGCCTTGCCGATCGGCAGCACGAAATCATCCAGCTTCGGCACGTCGAAGGACTGGCCGTAGAGGATTTCGTTCTCGAGGAAGATGACCGGGTTGGGGTCACGGATCGCGGCCTTCAGCAGACCCTTGGCGTCGGCGGCGGTGTAAGGCATCACCACTTTCAGGCCGGGAACGTGGCTGTACCAGGCGGCGTAGCACTGCGAATGCTGGGCGGCAACGCGGGCCGCGGCACCGTTCGGCCCGCGGAATACGATCGGCGCCCCCATCTGGCCGCCGGACATATAGAGGGTCTTGGCAGCCGAGTTGATGATCTGGTCGATCGCCTGCATGGCGAAGTTGAAGGTCATGAACTCGACGATCGGCTTCAGCCCGGCCATCGCCGCTCCGACGCCAACGCCGGCAAAGCCATGCTCGGTTATCGGCGTGTCGACGACGCGCCGGGGTCCGAATTCCTGCAGCAACCCTTGCGTGATCTTGTAGGCGCCCTGGTATTCGGCGACCTCCTCGCCCATGACGAAGACGTCGCCGTCGCGGCGCATTTCCTCGGCCATGGCGTCCCGCAGCGCTTCGCGCACCGTGGTCGAGACCATCTCGGTGCCGGCCGGAATATCCGGATCGGCGGCGATTTCAGCCCTGGGCGCCGCGGCGACAGGGGCCGCGGCCTCACTCTTGGCGGCAACCGGCGCGGGCGCGGCTGCTTCAGCCCTGGCTGGCTTTTCCTCTTCACCGATGCCTTCGCCGGCCTTGTCGACGTCTTCGCCATCAACCGCAAGCACGGCGATCACGGCGTTGACCTTGACGCCTTCGGTGCCGGCGGGAACCACGATCTTGGCAAGCGTGCCTTCGTCGACGGCTTCGACTTCCATCGTCGCCTTGTCGGTCTCGATCTCGGCGATGACGTCGCCGGCGACGACCTTGTCGCCCTCGTTCTTCAACCACTTGGAAAGATTGCCCTCTTCCATGGTCGGCGAGAGAGCGGGCATGAGAATTTCGATCGGCATGTCCTGGCCCCTCTTACAATACGATATCGGTCCAGAGCTCGGACGGATCCGGCTCTGCATCGTTCTGGGCAAATTCGGCGGCGTCGGCGACGATGTCGCGAACCTCCTTGTCGATGGTCTTCAACTCGTCCTCGGTCGCCCACTTCTTCTCGATCAGCCGCGCCTTTACCTGCTCGATCGGGTCATGCTCGGAGCGCATCTTCTGCACTTCTTCCTTCGAGCGATACTTCGCCGGGTCGGACATGGAGTGGCCGCGATAGCGATAGGTCTGCATTTCGAGGATCAGCGGGCCGTTGCCGGCACGGCACCATTCGGCGGCGAGGTCGCCGGCGGCCTTGACGGCGCGCACATCCATGCCGTCGACCTGGATGCCAGGAATCTTGAAGGAAGCGCCGCGATGCGAAAAATCCGTCTCGGCTGAAGAGCGCGAGACCGAGGTGCCCATGGCGTAGCGGTTGTTCTCGATGATGTAGATCACCGGCAGCTTCCACAGCGAGGCCATGTTGAAACTCTCATAGACCTGGCCCTGGTTGGCGGCGCCGTCGCCGAAATAGGTCAACGACACGTTCTTGTTGTCGCGGTAGCGGTTCGCGAAAGCGAGACCGGTGCCGAGCGAAACCTGCGCGCCGACAATGCCGTGGCCGCCATAGAAATGCTTGTCCTTGGAGAACATGTGCATGGAGCCGCCCTTGCCTTTCGACAAGCCACCGCGGCGCCCAGTCAGCTCGGCCATGACGCCACGCGGCGACAGCTCCATAGCCAGCATATGGCCGTGATCGCGATAGGCGGTGATCATCTGATCGCCCTCGATCAGCGCCATCTTCATGCCGGTGACGACAGCTTCCTGACCGATATAGAGATGACAGAAGCCGCCGATGAAGCCCATGCCGTAGAGCTGGCCGGCCTTTTCCTCGAAGCGGCGGATGAGCAGCATGTGCCGGTAAGCGGCAAGCTCTTCGTCCTTGGTGAATTCAACCGGCTTGGGCGCTGAAAGCCCCGATTTACCGTCGGATTTCGATTTGGCAGGCGCTTTTTTGGCGGCGGTGGCCATGCATCACTCCCTGTTGGCGTCTCTTTGCGGACATCAGGGCAGGATGAAATCCGCCCCCGGGAAGATCAGCTCTCCCCACCGATTTATGCAAGGCTAACACGTGAGAAGGCGTTCCGCCATGTCGAAATTGCATGGCTGGCATGCAGCTAAGCGGCTAAAATCATTGAAAATATCGACGATTAACTGAAATTCAGTTACTTTGCCGACGCCGGCAACATGATGGTGATTTCGTCAGCCTGGGACAGATTGAGCGCCTTGCGCGCCTGCTCGTCAAGCATGTCCTTCTCCAGGGTGCCGTCATGCATGAGCCGAACGCGCCGTTCGAGTTCCATCCGGCGCGCCTTGATGGCGTCGAGCTGGGCTTGCAGCGCAACTGTTTGCGCTTCGAGCTGATATTTCGAGTTGATGCCGAATTCACCATGGTAGGCATGAAAGCCGAAATAGGCCAGGAACACCACACAAAGCGAGGGGATGATGAGCCGGCCGGTATTTCTCTGCTTGTGCTGACGCGTCCACATCGCCCGTTCCCTCGCGGCCGCGAACTCAAGCGGCTCGCGATCTTTTTCGCCCGATTGTGCTTAACGGACGGTTACGGATGCCCAGCCAGCGACACTGAAATGAAAAAGGGCGGGAATGACCCCGCCCTTTACATCCGCTGTTCGAACTCGCTTGCCGCGGCTCAGCCCTTAATGACCGACTTGCCGGCATAACGCGCCTGCTTGCCGAGCTCTTCCTCGATACGGATAAGCTGGTTGTACTTGGCCATGCGGTCGGAGCGCGACAGCGAACCCGTCTTGATCTGTCCGCAATTGGTGGCGACGGCGAGATCGGCGATCGTCGAATCCTCGGTCTCGCCGGAGCGGTGCGACATGACGGCGGTGTAGCCGGCCTTGTGCGCGGTTTCGACGGCGTCGAGCGTTTCGGTCAACGAGCCGATCTGGTTGACCTTGACCAGGATCGAATTGGCGACCCCCATGCGGATGCCGTCGCGCAGGCGCGCCGTGTTGGTCACGAACAGGTCGTCGCCGACCAGCTGCGTCTTGTTGCCGATCAGGTCGGTCAGGTATTTCCAGCCTTCCCAGTCGTCCTCGGCCAGGCCATCCTCGATGGAGATAATCGGATAATCGGCGGCGAGCTTGGCAAGGTACTTGGCTTGCGCCTTTGGATCACGCGTCTTCTTCTCACCCTCATAGACGTAGTTGCCGTCCTTGAAGAACTCGGTCGCTGCGCAATCGAGGCCGAGCGAGATCTCCTCGCCCGGCTTGAAGCCGGCCTTCTCGATCGATTCCATGATGAAATCGAGCGCTACCGGCGCACTCTTCAGGTTCGGGGCAAAGCCGCCCTCGTCGCCGACATTGGTGTTGTGGCCGGCATCCTTCAGCTTCTTCCTCAGCGTGTGGAAGACTTCCGAGCCCCAGCGCACGCCTTCGCGCAAAGTCGGCGCGCCGACCGGCAGGATCATGAACTCCTGGAAGTCGATCGGATTGTCGGCATGCGCGCCGCCATTGATGATGTTCATCATCGGCACCGGGAGGATGTGCGCCTTGGTGCCGCCGACATAGCGGTAGAGCGGCAGGCCTGCCGCATCGGCCGCGGCCTTGGCAACGGCCAGCGAAACACCGAGGATCGCGTTGGCGCCGAGCCGGCTCTTGTTGGGCGTGCCGTCGAGCTCGATCATGGTCTGGTCGATATGGATCTGGTTTTCGGCTTCCATGCCGCCGATCGCCTCGAACAGCTCGCCATTGACCGCCTCCACGGCCTTGAGCACGCCCTTGCCGAGATAACGGGCGCCGCCATCGCGAAGCTCGACGGCTTCATGCGCCCCGGTCGAGGCGCCCGACGGCACCGCCGCACGGCCCATCGAACCGTCTTCGAGCACAACATCGACCTCGACGGTCGGGTTTCCACGGCTGTCCAGGATTTCACGCCCGACAATATCGATGATGGCGGTCATTGCGATGTCCCCGATTGATCTGACGAAAGGTCGCGCCCGTCTTAGCCAAAGCGACGCAAAAGGCAATCGGGCCATGGCCAAATAGTGCCGCCCGTCGGATTCACGAAGCACAAATCTCTGTCATCATAAGTCATGCCGTCAGAGGCGCATTCCAGGCTATGGCTGTTGTCGCGCGGGGCGAAACAGGAGGAGTTTCGCCATGTCTGAGTTGAGCGGTATTGTTAGTCTGTTTCTGATCGCGGCTGCATTCCTGACGTCGTGCGACAATAAGCCGTCACAGCCGAAGGCCGGTGCTTTGCCGGCCTTGCACATTAGCGAATAGGCGTTGCGTTGAAACAAGGAAGGGCTCCGTCGAAACGGAGCCCTTCCCTATTTGTGCGATCAATGCCAATAGGGCGCGACCTTGTAATACTCATAGGATGCGTCGCGTGCACGTTCCCCATCAGCGCCGGCGAGTTCGTTGATCGAATAGGCAGGCGCCGCCTTCAGCTGCTCCTTGGAGAAGGGCACCACATAGCCGCCCATGTCCTCGTCGTAGTCGAGACTCGCCCAGGGGATCGCGTGATACTTCTCGCTAATGCCGAGAAAGCCGCCGAACCCGATCACCGCGAACATGATGCCATTCGACATCTTGTCGAGCATGATGTCCTCGATACTGCCGATGCTCTTGCCCTCGGTATTGTAAACCGATGTGCCGATGACTCGTGAAGCCGCGATGGCTTCGGTATGGCCTGTCTGGGTCGTCATTATCATGCTCCTCGTTGTCGTTGATTTCTGCTTGACAATGAGGGGCGAGAGCGAAAGTTCCCGACTTTTTTCGGCTGCGGCCCGGTCACTCCGCCAGGATGAAAGTCACCTTCATGTTGACGCGATAGGCCGAAATGTTGCCGCCCGCGACGACGATCTTTTGATCCTGAATCCAGGCGCCCTCGACGTTCTTCAGGGTTTTCGAGGCGCGGGCGATTCCCTTCTCGATGGCGTCTTGAAAACTCTTCTTTGACGATGAGGTGATTTCGGTGACACGGGCGACGGACATGGCTTTCCTCCTGCCAGGACGCTCATTTGCCGGCCAAGCGTACAACCGGCCCCTTTCAACCACAAGCACCGCCAGGAAGCGCCGGCTCAGCGGCCCTTCGCCACCCGGTCGAATGCGATCAGCCTTTCCAGAAGCGCCGGCATGTCCTTGAGCGGCACCATGTTCGGCCCATCGGAAGAGGTCGAATTGTCGGGGTCCTGGTGGGTCTCGATGAAGACACCGGCAACGCCGACGGCGACGGCCGCGCGGGCCAGCGTCTCAACGAAGCGGCGCTCTCCGCCAGACGATCCGCCCTGCCCGCCCGGCTGCTGGACCGAATGCGTGGCGTCAAAAATCACCGGAGCGCCGATCTCGGCCATGATCGGCAAAGCACGCATGTCCGACACCAGCGTGTTATAGCCAAAGGACGCGCCGCGTTCAGTGGTCAAGACATTTGGGTTGCCGGAACCGGTGATCTTGCCGACCACGTTCTTCATGTCCCAGGGCGCAAGGAACTGCCCCTTCTTCACATTGATCACCTTGCCCGTCCTGGCGGCGGCGACCAGCATGTCGGTCTGACGCGACAGGAAAGCCGGTATCTGCAGCACATCGACATGCGGCGCGACGATCGCGCACTGCTCCTCGGTGTGGACATCGGTCAGCACCGGAAGCGAAAATTCCTTGCGCAGCTCGTCGAAGACGGGAAGTGCGGCGTCGATGCCGGCGCCACGCGTGGCCGACAGCGACGTGCGGTTGGCCTTGTCGTAGCTGGTCTTGTAGACGAGGCCGATGCCGAGTCTGCCGGTCAGCTCCTTCAGCGCGCCGGCCATGTCGAAGGCATGCTGGCGCGATTCGAACTGGCACGGGCCGGCGATCAGCGCCAGGGCTGCCTTGTTGTCGAACACGACATTGCCGACGGTTACCGACGAATTGGGCGCCAGGGCGTTGCTCATTGGATCTCCCGGAAGATGAAAGCGGCACCCTGTCCGGATGCCGGCTGCACGACAATATCAGTGTCCGCTATATCGTGCTGGATGGCATTGGCTGCAAGCAGCCTCGACGTGGCATCGGCGCTGCCGACCGCGAAGACGACCGCCGCGAAGCGAAGCCTGGTGGGTGAACCGGCCGAAACACCAAAGCGCGCTGTGAAGGACGCGGGATCGACTACGCTCAGGGTTGCATTGGGCAAGTGATACGTGCTGCCCTGCCCACTGGCGGGACTCCCCACCGCCACGGAAATCAGCCGATTCTGTTCGGCCGGTTGATCGCTGATCGCCACCACTTCCACAATGCCAATGGCACCATTGGCGTGGGCCTGCAAAGCGCTGCGGTCCACATCAGGCGCATTGATCCGCTGGCAGGCAAAAAGAAAGGCGTCCGTTTGGCCTTGGGCCGCGGCAAAGGCCAGCTTGAACGATGCGGTATCGCTTCGGCCCGCCGTGTCGGTAAAAGCGCGTGAAAAGCTCAGCGTGTCCCCCGCCGACAGTCCGGCCTCGACATAGCGCCCATAATCGGCATCGGCACTGTCGGTACCCAGAACCACAGCGGAAAATCCCTCATCGCCGCGGCTGTCGCGATAGAGGCGGTCGCGCGCGACGAAGACATTGCCCGCGGCAACCGCATCAATCGCTGCCAGTTCACTGCCAATCGCCAGCGGCTCCAGATAGGTGCCGTCGGCCAGGAAAACGCAACAGTTTTCCGTGCCAAAGGGATGAATGCCGTTCGGAGCGACGACGAAGCCAAGTGAACTGAGCCGGGCTCGGGCCACATCGAGGCTCTGCGTCGGCAGCACCAGATGATCGAGCGGATGAATGCCGGCTGCTATTGTTCGGATCATGCAGGCGCGATGTGCATCATTCCGCAAAACGGTTCAAGACGTGATTGCAATCCCCGCCATGGCGCGCCAGACGTAGCCTCTCCTCTGCCGCCCCTGGGGATTGACGTCCAGCATGCCCCATGAGCGCCGCAAACGGCATCTGTCGAGGCATACGCTCGATCAGCCGACGGCTACGACATCCGCGGAATAGCGCAGTTCGCGCAATGGTTTCACCTTGCTGGTGGTCTGCGCATAAAGCGGATGCGCCTTGTAGGCGGCGAGCGCTGCGTCGTCGGCGAACTCGGCATAGACGACGACGTCGACTTCATCCGACAACGGATCGACCTTGGTGTTCAAAGTGACCTCGAAGAGACTGGAGTGCGGAATATTGCCGAGGGCCAACAGCCCGGTACGCACTGCCTCCACATCTTCCTTGCGCCTCGCGCTGAAGAAAACGATATGCCGGATCAATCCCGCCTCCTCGATCTGAATGCCGGGGTCTTTTGTGACGGCGGTCTCTTCGCGTCAACCGTTCGTGGCGCCACGCGTCCTTGCGACGCGCCCCGGACAGGCCGAGAACATCATCTCACGGCGACGGACACCTCGGGTGAAGCACCTGGCTGCTATCCTTGGAGGGAATACTAGGCCTTGCCGGTGACGTAGCGCGTCACATGGGAAATCTCCCTGACCGTGATGTCGAGATACCGGCCTTGATTGTAGAGACCGTCCCAGATCAGGAAAAACGCGATTGCCGCAATGACGATTACGTAACGCATGGCTAAAGCTATCGCAAAGGCACTGCGGCGGACATAGACTTTTTTGATCTATCCAATCGCCGCCGGCGCCAATCCTGCACTCCAAACAGGCTGCGGATAGGAGCCGTTCAGCACGCCCTGACGGTGTCTGCGGCCTGGCAACAACAAGTCGATGCACGGCGAACAGATGCCAGACGCCACGTGGCACAGCCCAGCTCGCGGCCTGCCTCTTGAAGTTCCCCTTCATGGCATGGAAGATTGTCGCGGGAATTCGCTGGAAGCGCTGAAGCTCTGGTCAAAAAAGGGCATGCGCTTTTGTTTGGACCCGCATGTGACCGATCCGATGAGCTGCCAGGATCAGGCACGGCATTCGAACCTGGCGAATGAACTGCGAGAGACGGAGCCGGCGATCGTCAACAGGCGCCGCGAAAGGGTGGGGACATGGCTCACAAGAAGCATCCTGGCATGGGGTCGGACGAAGCGGTCAAGCTCGACGAGTTTAATTTCGCCGAGATCGTCAAGGGCCTCCCGGCCAAGGCACGCATGGTGCTGTCGGCGGCGATGAACCTGCCGCGCGGTTCGCTGAAGGTCAGGATGCCGGACGGCCGCGCCGTTCTGGTCGGCGGCAAGGCGCCAGGCCCCCACGCCGAACTTGTACTCAAGAACTGGCGCCTGCCGGGCCGCGCCTTTTCCGGTGGTACGATAGGCGTTGCCGAATCCTATATGGACGGTGATTGGGAGAGCCCCGACGTAACCAGTTTCCTCGAATTGTTCGTGGTCAACTCGGTCGTCGGCGAGAAGGTTGCCGGCGGAGCCAACTGGCTGATCAACACGGTTCAGCGCATCCGCCACTGGTTCAACGAAAACACGCGTTCGGGGTCGAAACGCAACATCTCCGCGCATTACGATCTCGGCAACGCCTTCTACGGGGAATGGCTCGACCCGAGCATGACCTATTCCTCCGCACTTTATGCGAACGGCGCCAATGACCTCGAAAGCGCCCAGGCTGCCAAATATCGGGCGCTGGCCAGGGATTCGGGTATAGGTGGGAAGGATCATGTGCTGGAGATCGGCTGCGGTTGGGGCGGCTTTGCCGAATTCGCCGCACGCGAAATCGGCTGCCGCGTTACCGGGCTGACGATCAGCCGGGAGCAACACGACTTCGCCAAGGCGCGTATCGCCAAGGCCGGGCTTGCCGACAAGGTCGATATCAAACTGCAGGATTACCGCGACGAAACAGGCACTTACGACCGCATTACATCGATCGAGATGTTCGAGGCGGTCGGTGAGAAATATTGGCCCGTGTTCTTCTCCAAGATGAAGGCCTGCCTGAAACCAGGCGGCACTGCGGGCCTGCAGATCATCACCATCAACGAAGCCGCCTACGACACCTACCGTGCCAGGCCGGATTTCATCCAGCGCTACGTATTTCCAGGCGGCATGTTGCCGACGCCGTCGATCCTGAAGGCGCTCGGCAAGGACCATGGCCTTGCGCATCTGCGCGAACGCGTGTTTCCCGACGACTATGCGCGCACGTTGGCCGAATGGCGGCATCGCTTCCGGGCGTCATGGGAGAAGATCGTGCCGCTCGGCTTCGACGACCGCTTCAAGAAACTCTGGGAGTTCTATCTGCATTATTGCGAAGCCGGTTTTCGCGCCAGCTACATCGATGTGCGCCAGGTAGTCTACAAGGCGTAAGTCCGCACTCGTCGCCAGGGCCTGCAGACGCCGTGCGGCCAGGGAACAGGCCCGCATCCCTGCCGCGATGCGGGTCCTATTTATAGTGTCCGTGTCAGTGTACCAGCAGTTACCCCACAGGACGCACTCACAACACTCCCGTCACAGACGCGGCTTTGCATTGCCAGCGGCAGGCCGCGATCAGCCTTCAAACAGAATGCCATACCCCGGCAGTCCCAACGGGAGCTACCGGGAGATGCGATGATGCCATCGCACAAGCGGCTCCCGCGCGGGGGACGCGGGCAAAGACAGGTCCGGCCGCTGGATCAGAGCAGGATGCGATATCTAGCAAAACCGGCTTCACCCTCGCCCGCCGGTTCGATCTTCAG
Source organism: Mesorhizobium sp. B2-4-12 (assembly GCF_006441575.1). Classification (NCBI taxonomy): domain Bacteria; kingdom Pseudomonadati; phylum Pseudomonadota; class Alphaproteobacteria; order Hyphomicrobiales; family Phyllobacteriaceae; genus Mesorhizobium; species Mesorhizobium sp. B2-4-12. The sequence goes on along the minus strand of NZ_VFVC01000035.1, from coordinate 50,511 downwards.
CGACTTCAGATCGGCAATGAAGTCCTTTGCCTTGATGCCTGTCTCGAACATGACGCTGGTTCCTGGCAGCGGCGCGAACGACCAGTTGCCGTCCGCCGACGGGTTGATCGTGCCCTGGCTTACGATGTAGCGAACGATGACGTCGCGGTTGGTGTCCGGTGCCTCGTAGATGATCTTCGAGGCATTGATGTCGGGGAAATTGCCGCCGCCGCCGGCCCGGTAATTGTTGGTTGCGACGACGAATTTCGCCGCCGGATCAATCGGTTTTCCATCGAATTTCAGTTCGACGATGCGATTGGAGCCGGCATTCGCCACCCCACCCTTGGCGTCATATTTCGGCGGCTGGGACAGATCGATTTTGTATGAAACGCCGTCGATGACGTCAAAATTATAGGACGGAAATTCAGTGTTGATCAGCGCCTGGTCGGCCTTGCCAACTTCTATTCTGTTAAAGATGCCGGCCGACATTTCCAGCCATTCCTTCACTTGCGCCCCAGTGATTTCGACTGCCCGTACCGTATTCGGATAGAGGTAGAGGTCGGCGACGTTCTTGATCGCGATGTCGCCCGCCGGGACGTCAGTATAGTAGTCGGCGCCGCTGCGTCCGCCAGCCTTGAAGGGAGCGGCGGCAGACAGCAGCGGCAGATCCTTCCATTGCGTGCTCTTGAGGATATCCTTGAGGTACCAGGTCTGCGCCTGGCTGACGACCTGCACCGATGGATCGTCGGCTACCAGCGCGAAATAGGAATAGAGCGGCGCGGAGGTCTTGCCGACTGGGCGGCGCACATAGGCGAGCGTCGCCTGATGGTCCTGTTCAAGTGCCGCGATGATGCGCTTGTCGTCGGCGACGGTCGGCTTGTTCTTGTTGTCGACGCGCTCGAAGATCGGCCGCGCCTCCGATGTTGCGGAAACGACCTTCCATTTCGATCCGTCGCGCTCCAGCATCAGATCGATAAGCCCCATATGCGAGCCCCAGAAACCGCCCATCACGGCGGGCTTGCCCTGCAGCGTACCCTTTTGCGTGTCGACGCCCTCGATCGACTGGAAATCCTTCTTGCCGGGAAACACCAGATGCTGGTGACCCGTGAACACCGCATCGATGCCATCGACGCCGGCAACAAAGAACGAAGCGTTCTCCATCATGTCGCCCTGCTTCACGTCGATGCCGGAATGCGAGAGCGCGATGACGATGTCGGCACCCTCTTCCTTCATCTGCGGCACCCAGGCCCTGGCCGACTCGACGATGTCGCGGGTCTTGACGTTGCCTTCGAGGTTCTTGAGATCCCAGACCATGATCTGCGGCGGCACGAAACCGATGATGCCGATCCTGATCGGCTGCTCGGCGCCCGACCCATCCTTGATTTTCTTGTCGAGGATTATGTAGGGCTTGAGGTAGAGCTTGTCGTCGCGCGGGTTGGCGGCAAGCTTGGTGCCCCGGATCAGATTCGCGCATACGAACGGGAAATTGGCGCCGGCCAGCACCTTGTCCAGGAAGGACAGGCCGTAGTTGAATTCGTGGTTGCCGAGCGTCGAGCACTCGTAACCCAGCAGGTTCATGCCTTTCATGATCGGATGCAGATCGCCGTCCTTCAGGCCTTTTTCATAGGCGATGTAATCGCCCATCGGATTGCCCTGCAGAAGGTCGCCATTGTCGATCAGCATCGAATTCACGGCCTCCTTGCGCACCGCGTCGATGAGCGACGCCGTGCGGGACAGGCCCATCGTGTCGTTGGCTTTGTCGGCGTAGTAATCATAGGGCAGTACGTTCACATGGATATCGGTGGTTTCCATGATCCGAAGGTGCGCCTGATTGGCTTGCGCCCGGGCGGAGAAGGGATGAAGCACGATCAACGCCCCTGTGGCGGCGGCCCCCGCAAGGAAACCACGGCGGGAAACGGAATGGGGCAGTTGTGACATGTTCTCTCCTTGTTAGACGACGTGACACGCCCTGCCCCCAGCGAACTTCGCGCCGAAATCGGCTCAAGTCCACTCGTGAAGCTGCGTGCATCCGCATCCCATCAGCAACAGATGACGCGCGCATGAATGGGACGGTGACGAAACTCAGGTCTTGTCGTCGTCGCCCTGCGTGATCAGCCGGGCGCTACGCTGGCCTGTGACGTAGATCCATAGCCAGCTTAACGAAACCGCGAGCCGGTTACGGAACCCGATCAGGAAATAGATGTGTGCGATGCCCCACAGCCACCAGGCCGGCCAGCCCGTAAGCTTAATCCAGCCGAAATCGATCGCGGCGGCGCGCTTGCCGATCGTCGCCAGGTCGCCCGCATGCTTGTAGTGGAAGGGTCGCGTGGTGGCATCACCATCCAGCCTGGCCTTGATAGTGGCCGCGACATGTCGACCCTCCTGCTTGGCGGAAGGTGCCACACCGGGTACTGGCCGTCCGTCGGGCCGCAAGACAAGGGCGGCGTCGCCGATAACAAAAATCTCCGGGCTGCCGGGCACGCTGAGGTCGGGCTCGACGAGCACCCTGCCCGCTCGGTCCGCTTTCGCTCCCAGCCATTCGGCGGCGGGCGAAGCGGCAACGCCGGCTGCCCAAAGGATCGTTCGGGCCGGCAGATGCGTGTCGCCGAAGACGACACCTTCCGCGTCACAGCACGTAACGGCCTGTCCGAGTTCAAGTGTGACGCCGAGCCGCTCGAGCGCCTTTCTGGCGTATTCGGAAAGTTTTGGCGCGAAATTGGCCAGGATCCGGTCGCCAGCTTCGATCAGCACGACGCGCGTTTCGCGCGTATCGATGTTGCGGAACTCACCGCGCAACGTGTCATGCGCCAGCTCGGCGATGGTGCCGGCGAGTTCCACACCGGTCGGGCGCCACCGACAATGGCAATGGTCAGCAGCGCCTGGCGTTTGGCGGGATCAGTCTCCCGCTCCGCCTGTTCGAAGGCCAGCAGGATGCGGCGCCGAACGGTGGTGGCGTCCTCCAACGTCTTCAGGCCGGGCGCGAAAGGCTCCCATTCGTCATGGCCGAAATAGGCGTGGCGCGCGCCGGTGGCCAGCACCAGTGTGTCGTAGGCGACGGCACTGCCGTCATCGAGCAGCACGCGCTTGCCGGCCCGGTCGACGCCGACGACATTGGCGAGCAGCGTGGTGACATCCTTGCGTTTGCGCAGAAGGTGGCGGACCGGCCAGGCAACCTCGGAGGTCGCCAGTGCCGTCGTCGCCACCTGGTAGAGCAGCGGCTGGAACAGATGATGGTTGCGCTTGTCGATCATGGTGATGCGAACCGGTGCGCCGGCAAGCGCGCGGGTAAATTCGAGGCCGCCGAAACCCGCGCCAACTACCACAACTTGATGTCTGGCTTCGTTCATCTCGATTCACCCCGATGGGCCAAGATTGCCTGCTTTGGATGTAGGTGTTTTTGTGCAATGCAGCAACAGAAGGACAGTGCCTGAGACTCGCCGTTCCGTGTCGTGAATGCACATGTTGTATCGTGTCGCGAGGTATAGCGTCATCGAACACGCGATGAGGTGAGGCATGGCCAATGATCGTGACGACCAAGGTCCGGCGCAGTATTCCTCGCCGCCCTGCTTTATGCACGAACTCGATCCCGAGTTCCGGGCGCCTCTGAGCGACTGGACCGACGTAAGGCGATGGCGCAAAGCTGAACGCGAAAGGCTGATCGCCGCCCGGCTCGCAATTTCGGCCGACACGCGAACAGCAATGTCGCAACGCATTGCGGATGGCCTTGACGCGATCATTGGCGACATAGCGGGCCGCATGGTCAGCCTTTACTGGCCGTTTCGCGGCGAGCCGGATCTGCGGCCTTGGATGGCCGCCATAAACGAACGAGGTGGCCGTACCGCACTGCCTATCGTCGTCGAAAAGGGGCGGCCGTTGATGTTTCGCGCCTACAAACCGGGCGATCGATTGGAAAAGGGGGTCTGGAACATCCCGATCCCTGCCGAGGGTGATCCGGTGCTGCCCGACATCGTCATCTCGCCGATCGTCGGTATCGATCCCACCAATTATCGCCTGGGTTATGGCGGCGGTTTCTTCGACCGCACGCTGGCCGCAATGACGTTCAAGCCATTGGTCATTGGCGTCGGCTACAACCTGCAGCGCATCGCGACCATCTATCCGCAGCCGCACGACATTCCGATGGATCGGATCGTGACGGAGGCTTAAGCCATTTCCGGCTTCAGCCCCATCGCCGTCCGGTCGACGATTTCGCGCAAGGCAAAGGACGAATTGATCTTCGTCACATGCGGCATCGCCGACAGCCACTCCTTGTGGATGCGCTCATAATCGACCAGATCTTTTGCCGCGATGCGAAGGATGTAGTCGTATTCGCCCGACATCAGGTGGCACGACAGCACGTTGGGGCAACGCTTGATCGCCGCCTCGAAATCCGACAGCGTCTTCTCGAACTGTCCGGACAGGGATATGTGGACGATCGCCGTCATCTGATGGCCAAGGGCTGCGTTGGAAAGGCGGGCGTGATAACCGCGGATGGTTCCCGACTTCTCCAGATTGTCGAGCCGGCGCGAGCAGGCCGACTGGGACAAGCCGACCTTTTCGGCAAGCGCCGCGTTCGGCATCCGCCCATCCTTCTGCAATGTCTCCAGAATGGCGATATCAATCCTGTCGAGCGGCATTTTTCGTGATTCCTACGAAAATCATCCCATTCGGCGCAACGATTATCGAAACGCGACTGTCCGCGCAAGCGCATTCGCAAACACTTGCAGGCCGATTCATGGTTCACTCCGTTCATTCAGGGAGTGAGCCCGGAAGGGCCGGATCAGGGAGAAGAAAAATGCGTGTCGGTTGCCCAAAGGAAATCAAGAATCACGAATACCGTGTCGGCCTCACGCCTGGCTCGGTCCGCGAATATGTCGCCCATGGACACGAAGTGCTGGTCGAGGCCGGAGCCGGCGCCGGCATCGGTGCCGATGACAACGCCTATCGCGCCGCCGGCGCCACCATCGCCAAGACAGCCGCCGACGTGTTCGCCAAGTCGGACATGATCGTCAAGGTCAAGGAGCCGCAGCCCAATGAATGGGTTCAACTGCGCGACGGCCAGATCCTGTACACCTATCTTCACCTGGCTCCGGACCCGGAGCAGACCAAGGGCCTGCTCGCTTCGGGTGTCACAGCGATCGCCTATGAAACCGTGACCGACGACCGTGGCGGCCTGCCGCTGCTCGCGCCGATGTCGGAAGTCGCCGGCCGCCTGTCGATCCAGGCCGGAGCCACGGCGCTGCAAAAGGCCAATGGCGGCCGCGGCGTGCTGCTCGGCGGCGTCCCTGGCGTGCTGCCCGGCAAGGTGACTGTGCTCGGCGGCGGCGTCGTCGGCCTGCACGCGGCCCGCATGGCCGCCGGCCTTGGCGCCGACGTCACCATCATCGACCGCTCAATCCCGCGGCTGCGCCAGCTCGACGACCTCTTCGCGGGCCGTGTCCACACACGCTACTCGACCGTCGAGGCGCTGGAGGAAGAATGCTTCTCGGCCGACATCGTCGTCGGCGCCGTGCTGATCCCGGGCGCCGCTGCACCCAAGCTCGTCACCCGCGAAATGCTGTCCGGTATGAAAAAAGGCTCGGTGCTGGTCGATGTGGCCATCGACCAGGGCGGCTGCTTCGAGACCTCGCACGCGACTACCCACGCAGAACCCACCTACGAGGTCGACGGCGTCATCCACTATTGCGTCGCCAACATGCCTGGCGCGGTACCGGTCACCTCGGCTCACGCGCTGAATAACGCAACGCTGCATTATGGCCTGCAACTCGCCGACAAGGGCCTGAAGGCTCTTATTGACGACCAACACCTGCGCAATGGTCTCAATGTCCACAGGGGCAAGATCACCAACCGCGCGGTCGCCGAGGCGCTTGGCTACGAACTCGTCGAGCCGAAAGCCGTTCTAGCCGCCTGATTTCACTCAAAATTCCCCAGTGCCACCCGCCGGTCCTATGCCGGCGGGTTTTTCTTTGAGATGCGGGGCAATCAACCGCGTCTGCCGGCTGACGGCATCCGTGCATGCCGTAAGGCGCTTTGCACGCTATTGTTGCATTTTTGTCATACCTAAGCTGGCCGACTCTCTGATAGGAACATCCCGGGTTTATTATTAGGGGTGCGGGCTATGTTTATTCGCGTTTCTGCGAAATCTATTCTCCTTGGCGCTGTTTCTGCTGTGGCCTTGATGTCGGCGGCCAATGCGGCAGATGTCGTGCAGCCGGTGGAAGCGAGCGTTTTTAACTGGAGCGGAGCTTATGTCGGCATAGGTGGCGGTTTCGGCGCCAGCGTGCACAAGTTCAGCGTGCCGGGCTTCGACTTGAACGGCGTCGGCGGCAATGGCGTATTCGGCGAACTGACTGCCGGCTACGACTACATGGTGTCCGAGCGCTTCCTGCTGGGCGGCTTTATCGATGCCAATTTCGGGAATATCGGCCCATCGATCAGCGTCCCAGGCGCCGACATCGACCTGACTGATTCTTACGGTTTCGATGTCGGTCTGCGAGCCGGTTATGTTCTCAACCCCAGCACGCTCGGTTACGTGCTCGGCGGTTACAGCTGGCAGCATTTCAAGCTTGATGGATCGGGCGGTGCTGAAGGGTTGAACTTCACTGAAAACCGCAGCGGCTATGTGCTGGGTGTCGGCATGGAAACCGTGCTGCGCGGCAACTGGACCCTGAAGACCGAATATCGTTACGCGAACTTTGGCGACAAGTCGCTGATCGATTTTGGTGGCGCTTCGTTGAACGGGGAACCGTCCACCCACACCTTCCACATCGCCGCTAACTATCGCTTCGGCGCGCAGAACGGCGGCGGGGCCTCATTCGCTGCTCCGGTCTACAACTGGACCGGCTTCTACGTTGGCGGCGCGCTTGGCGCCGGAACGGCGGTTCACAAGCTGGGCATCGACTTTGGTGGCGGCACTCTCGATGCCAATGGCATTGGCAGCGAAGGCGTGTTTGGCGAGTTGAACGCCGGCTACGACTACGATTTCGGCACCTGGGTTGCCGGCGTGCAGATCGATGGCCGCTATTCCGGAATTCGATCGAAACTCGACTTTTTGGGCGCTTCCGTCAAACTCGATTCCGACTATGGCTTCGACGCGTTAGGCCGTGTCGGCGCCAAGGTCAACGAATCGACCCTGGCCTATGTGATCGGCGGCTACAGCTATCAACATTTCGACTTGCACGGTTCGGATCCGATCGGCGACATCATCGATTGGAACAAGAGTGGTTTCACGGTGGGTGGCGGCCTCGAAACGGCAGTCTCCAGCAACATGACTGTCGGTCTGGAATATCGCTATTCGCAATTCGCCAAGAAGGATCTCTCATCTGAATTTGGGGCACCGGATGGTACGCTGACCGACAAGGCTTCGTTCCAGACCGTGCGCATCGGCGCCAAGTACAAGTTCAACTAAGCCCTCCAGGCAAACAGTCTAAGCCCGTCGGCCTTGCCGGCGGGCTTTTTTGTTGCGCGAGAGGATTTGCGCGAAGCGCGGACAACAAAAAAGCGGAGCCAAAGCCCCGCTTCCTCGATGTCGAGATCACCGCCGGTTCATCCGCGGTCGGCCAATCGATCGACAATCGCTTTCTATCGCATCTATGCGACGGGAGTAAGACAGTGTTTCCTGCTCGCGTTTTTTGCTTCAGGCCCGCTCAATCCGGCACTGGTAGCAATTGTTGCGCGCCGAGCGGACATGCACATAGGCAATGTCGTCACGCTCGAAAAGCGTCTCGGCTCGCCCAGCAATTGCCTCGGTTGGGAGGACACCGCCGCTGCCGTACACGATACGATCATCCCTGCCATAGCCGCGCACGATGTAGTCCGGGCTTTCGAGAATTGCGGGGAGCGCCTCTGTCTCGGCCGCGCGCTCGCATTCTTCGGCATGCAGGAAGATCGGCCCGGTTTCGGCGTAGGGCTGCAGCTCCGGGAATGGCCGATATGCAAGGATAAGGTAGGCGTCGCCGGCCGCGATGTTCCTGAGACAGTGCCGGCACGGCATGCCGTCTCCGTCGGAAATCTTCCGCTCGGGCGCGCGGCCATAGGCATCGGGGCCGCCGCGTTGGAGGAGCCTGACATCCTCTGTCGGCAGAGCTTTGAACTGGATGGTCATGGTGACATTCTCCGGTGTTATTACCTTGAAATTATTGTCTTGGACCGAAGCTTCCCACCCGATTCATGCCAACGATTGAGGGCTGATCTCATGTCGGCGATCAGCCACTCTTGGAATAGGTGGGGGGCACGGAGCCGAACAAGCCGGCTAATTAACGCGTTGATTCACGCGGAAATCAGCGGATGAAATCGTCAAAGCGCCGCAATGTTACCCTGCGACGAGCAGGAACTCTTCTCCGTAGCCAACGGTTTCCAAGACATACCCGATACACATCGGTGTGGCCTTCCATCAGCACGCGCGCACCGGGATCGCGACGCAGGATGCGCTGAAGCGCGTCGGCGATGTTCTCGATCTTGTCATATTGCGAACTGGAAATCGCCGCCGAGCCGAAGGCGAAATCTGACCAATGGGATATCGATTGAGCGCGCTATTAGGCGCAGATCCGGCCGGCGCTTGACGCGGCCGAAAAGGCTGCCTGAAGCGCCGATGAACGGGTGGTTCAGATTCCGGCTGGTGTTACGGCCGCATGACGCTGGCCGAACGCTCGGTGAAAGGCAGCGGATGCACCACCTCTTTCTTCTGCGCGACGGGCGTGAAGCCGAGCTTCTGGTAGAGCGGCAGAGCCGCCGGATGGTCAAGTGTGCAGGTCTGCACCGTCACCCGTTTCGGTCCATACGACCATGCCGCGGCGATCGCCGAGCCCAGGAACCAGCGGCCGATGCCTTGCCCGGTCGCATGTTCCATCATGCCGAAATAGGCGAGTTCCACTTCCTCCGGCAAATGCGGCTTGAGATCGAAGAAGCCTGCCGGCGAGCCGTCGAGGTAAAGCACCCTGATGTCGCGGTCCTCCCGGTGAATTCCGGCCGAAAGCTCGTCGTCATCCAGCCGCAGAACATTCACCCAGTGCCATTTGCGCCCCACCCGGTCCATCAGGTAGCGGTAAAAATGCAAGGGAATGTCTCTCGTCTTCAGCAACGCGACCTGGCGGTTGTAGGGCATCGGTGGCGAGACGGCAGGAGGCGCATGCATTTCGAGAAAAGTCACCGTGACTTCAATGTCTTGCAGCGCGCCGTTTTCCATCGTGCTCATTCCTTGCCGGTCGTCGCGGGGCCGGTCACGACAGGCGTGTCCGAAAGCCCGCCCCACTCGGTCCACGAGCCGTCATAAAGCCTGTTGTCGGTGTGGCCAAGCGTCTCCAGTGCCAGAGTGACCACGGCCGCGGTGACACCGGAGCCACAAGATGTGACCACGGGCTTCGACAGGTCAATACCGGCGTCCTCGATCACCTTGCGCAAACGATCCTTCGAAAGCAGCAAGCCGTTCTCCGACAGCGCGGAATACGGCACATTGCGCGCGCCCGGCATATGGCCGGAGCGGATACCCGCGCGGGGCTCGGGCTCGGCGCCGGTGAAGCGGCCCGGACCCCGGGCATCGGCGATCTGGCTTGTCCCGGTCTCGACGATCCGGCGCATGTCGGCCAGACTGGCGACGCGACCGGCGTCGAAATCAGCATGGAAGATGCTTGGCGCGATCTTCGTCGGTTCAGCCGTTATTGGCCGGCCAGCTGCCTTCCAGCCGTCGACGCCGCCGTCCAGAATGTAGGTCTGGAAAACGCCCATAATGCGAAACATCCACCATGCCCGCGGTGCCGAGAAGAATCCCGGACCGTCATAGACGACAATCGTGTCGTCGGCCGAGACGCCCATCGCACCGACATATTGCGCAAAATGCTGAGGCGACGGCAGCGTATGCGGTAAAGCGGCGTCGGGATCCGAAACCGCATCCTGATCCAGGAATCGGGCACCGGGAATGTGGGCTGCATCATATTCGGCGCGCGCGTCGCGCTTTTGGGCCGGCAGGTACCAGGACGCGTCTACAATGGTCACACCAGGCTCGCCCAGGCGCCCCTGCAACCAGTCCGCATCGACGGTGAAAGGACTGTCTTCGGCCATTCTCGTTCTCTCTATCCCGGGTAAAACAAAGCGTTGCGTGTCAAGCCGCCGGCATCGGGCCGAAGCGGATGCGGAAGCGCCTGTTCTCGCGGCCCTTCTTTTCGATCTTGCCGATATGGATTTCGCCTATTTCCCCAGTGCTTTTCACATGCGTGCCACCGCAGGGCTGGCTGTCCACCGAGGCGTTCTCACCGATGCAGACCAGGCGGATCTTGCCGGTACCGACCGGCGGCCGGACGTTCTTGGATTTCACCAGGCCAGGGTTCGCGGCAAGTTCCTCGTCGCTGATCAGCCTGGTGAAAATCGGATGATCAGCCCGCACCAGATCCATCAGGCCCGCCGTCACCTCTTCCCTGGTGAAGCTCGCGTCCGGAATGTCGAAATCGACACGGCTGTCGTCCTCGGAAACCGCCGCGCCCGTGATCGGGAACGGGCACACGACTGTGAGCAGATGGCAAGCCGCGTGCATGCGCATCAACAGGTGCCGACGTTCCCAGTCGATGGCGAGTTTCACCTTCTCGCCGACCGCCAAGGCCGCCTGCTCGGGCGCCGGCACAAGAATGATCTCGTCCTTGGTCTCACCTGTGATGGTGGCCGCGACGGCGATCCGGCTGCCATCGGCGCGTTCGAGATAGCCGGTGTCTCCCGGCTGGCCGCCCGACGTGGCGTAGAAGATCGTCCGGTCGAGAATGATGCCGCCACGGTCGTTGACATCAACGACCGTCGCGTCCGCCGTGCTGAGATAGGCGTCGTCACGAAACAGCGCCTGTGTCTTGTGCGCCATCACGCGACCTTCTCGAAAGGCACCGAAATCTTGCTCTGCAACTCCATCCAGCCCGGCACCGGAAGGTTCTTCTCGCGCAGGAACTGCGGGTTGAACAATTTCGACTGGTAGCGCGTGCCGTAGTCGCAAAGAATGGTCACGATGGTGTGGCCGGGGCCTAATTCCCTGGCCAGCCGGATCGCGCCGGCGATATTGATGCCGGTCGAGCCGCCGACGCACAAACCTTCTTCCTGGATCAGGTCGAAGACGACCGGCAGCGCATCCTCGTCCCTGATCTGGAAGGAAAAGTCCGGCGTAAACCCTTCGAGATTGGCGGTGATGCGTCCCTGCCCGATGCCTTCGGTGATCGAACTGCCCTCGGACTTCAACTCGCCGCTGGTGTAGAAACTGTAGAGCGCGGCCCCCAATGGGTCGGCGAGCGCGATCTTCACGTCCTTGCTCTTGGCCTTCAGTCCCATGGCGACGCCGGCCAGCGTTCCGCCGGAACCCACCGCGGAGACGAAACCATCGACCTTCCCGCCGGTCTGGGCCCAGATTTCTTCCGCAGTGGTACGGATGTGGCCATCGCGGTTGGCGACATTGTCGAACTGGTTGGCCCAGATAGCGCCATTCGGCTCGGTTCTCGCCATCTGCTCGGCCAGCCGTCCCGACAGTTTCACGTAATTGTTGGGGTTCTTGTAAGGCACGGCCGGCACTTCGATCAGCTCGGCGCCGAGCACCCTGATCGTGTCCTTCTTTTCCTGGCTCTGCGTGTCCGGAATGACGATGACGGTGCGGTAACCAAGCGCCTTGGCGACCAGCGTCAAGCCGATGCCCGTGTTGCCGGCCGTCCCCTCGACGATGACGCCACCCGGCTGCAGCAGGCCGCGCTGCTCAGCGTCGCGGATGATGAACAGGCCGGCGCGATCCTTGACCGACTGTCCAGGATTCATGAACTCGGCCTTGCCCAGGATCTCGCAGCCGGTTTCTTCGGAAGCTTTGTTGAGGCGGATCAGAGGCGTGTTGCCGATCGCGTCGATCACAGAACGGGGCATTCAGGATTCCTTGTGTGCGTGCGCCGAAACCCTAGAAACCCGGCGCTTCGGTTTCAAGGCAAGAATTGTCTGGTTCAGTCGCATTTCCGGCGCTGCGACGCATCGGCATTCTCGAGACTGGGCTGATGTCGCACAGTTCATTTGCGCTCACGGCCGAAAAGCACTCTTTTCATTCGATTTCTTCGCCGCTAGAGCAAAGCACCAACAACTCGGCGGGGCGCAGCATGACACTCTATCGGGCCGATCCGAAACACGGCGTCGCCTGGGTCACGGGCGGCAGCAGCGGGATTGGGCGCTCGCTGGCCAGGGACCTGGCCTCACAGGGCTATGCGGTCGCGGTAACGGCGCTGGACGACGATCCGATCGACACGCTCATCGTCGAGACGGCGCAGATGCCGGGAAGCGTCACGGCCTTTCCCTGCGATGTCACAGACGAACCGCGCATGGCAAGAACGGTCGCCGCGATCGAGAAAGAACTCGGCCCGATCGTGCTCGCCGTCTTCAATGCGGGAAACTACATCTCCACGCCTGGAGAGGCTCTCGTCGTCAGCGATTTTCGTCGTTCTTTCGAGGTCAACTATTTCGGCATCATCAACGGGTTGGTGCCGGTCGTGGAACATATGCGCGTGCGGGCGCGCGGCCATGTCGTTCTGGTCGGCTCGGTCACCGCCTATTTCGGCTGGCCGACCACGGCCGCCTATGGCGGCACCAAGGCGGCGATCAACATCCTGGCCGAGTCCCTGAAGTACGATTTCGACAAGATGAACATCCGCGTCCAGGTAATAAACCCCGGTTTCGTCGACACACCGCTGACCGAAAAGAACATGCTGCCGATGCCGGGCCTGATGCCGGTCAGCCGTGCGACGCGCCGCATGGTGCGGGGCATCAAATCCGGCGGCTTTGAAGTCACCTTTCCGTATCGCACGAGCTGGCCCCTGAAATTTCTTGCCCTGCTGCCGAGGCCATGGTCCCGATGGGTGATCAGCCTCACGACCAGCTGGAAGGCCCGGCCGCTGCATTACGAGCGCAAGCGGCCCGCCGAATAGAATGCCCACAGGATTGGTGGTTTGGCGGTCTGAACGACCGTTGCCTGTTCACGGCCACCACCATAGGTTTGTTGTTGTTGCGTGGAGTCTGGGATGGGGCGACGGATCGTGCTTGCTGTGCTGGGCCTGATCGCCGTCCTTGCACTGATCTTGGTATTTGGTCCTCGCGTTCCCGTCGATACCACGGTCCACTTCAATCCTTCCGTGATCGGTGACGATCCGCAGGCCTATGTGGCCAAGGTGGAAGCCTGCGTGCCCGGCATCCGCGATGGGCTGGAGAAGGAGATCATCTGGGCCAACCCGATGGTGCATGCCAAGACGCCGCTGTCGATCGTCTATATCCACGGCTTCTCGGCTTCAAAGGGCGAGGTCCGCCCCCTGCCCGACGAGGTCGCCGAGCGACTCGACGCCAACCTCTTCTATACCCGTCTTACCGGGCACGGCGAGGACGGCGCGGCCATGACGCAGGGAAGCGTCAATGCCTGGATCAACGATTATGAGGAGGCACTCGCCATCGGCCGGGCGATCGGCGACAAGGTGATCGTCATCTCAACCTCGACCGGCGGCTCGCTGGCGGCATGGGCGGCAACGCAGCCCGGCGTATCGGAGGGGGTGGCGGCCATAGCGTTCATCTCGCCCAATTTCGGCGTGAAGGCATCCGGCGCCGAGATCCTGACCATGCCATGGGGCAAACAGATCGCCGAACTCGTTGCCGGCAAGGAACGCAGCTTCGTGCCGCACAACGCGCTCCACGAAAAATTCTGGACCACCAGCTATCCGATCGCCGCGACGATGCCGATGCAAGCGCTGACGGAACTTGCCTATGGCGCGCCGGTGGAGAAGGCGACCATCCCTGCCCTGTTCATCTTCTCGGATATGGACAAGGTGGTGCGGCCCGATCGCACACGGGAGATTGCGGCGCGCTGGGGCGGCGCACACGAGCTGGTCCCCATGGAAAGTACGGGCGATCCCGACAACCATGTCCTTGCCGGAGACGCGCTGTCGCCGTCGACCACGGCTTTCCTCGTGCAACGGATCGCGGTCTGGGTCGAAGCTGTCGCCAAATAGCGGCGCCAATGGGGGCCTCGGATATGAAAGTACCGGCCCAGGCAATGCCTCAGCCGGCCTTTGATCACCAGCAGTCGAGCCAGGCCAATTGATCTGGCTCGACGCGGACGATGATCAAGCAGCCCGCGCGGCGGGCCGCCTGCCGCCGAAGCGGCGCTTGTTGTTGCCCTTGAAGGGCTTGGCACCTTCCGGCTTGCGTTCGCCGGCAAAGGCCGGCTTGTCGCCGAAACGCTTCTTGCCGAAGCCGTTGTTCTGCTTCTTCTCGCCGCCGGGCCGTCTGCCGTCGCGACGGCCATTGTGATCGGCACGGTCATTGGCCGGCTCGCGGCGCTCGTTCTTTTCCGCCGGATTGCGAACCGGATCGGGGCTGCCGAGATGGTCGGCAACAACAGGCAGCTTGGTGCGGATGATGCGCTCGACCTGGCGCAGCTTGCTGTTTTCCGAAGGATCGCAAAGCGTGATCGCGATGCCGTCCTTGCCGTTGCGGCCGGTACGGCCGATGCGGTGGACATAGCTTTCAGCCTCGTCCGGCAGGTCGAAATTCACGACATGACTGATGCCGGGCACGTCGATGCCGCGCGCGGCGATATCGGTCGCGACCAGAATGCGCACCGATCCATCACGAAAATCGTTGAGCGCCTTCTGACGGGCATTCTGCGATTTGTTGCCGTGAATGACGGCGGCCTTGAAGCCATCGCGCTCGAGATCCTTGGTCACCCGGTCGGCACCATGCTTGGTGCGCGAAAAGATGATGACGGACTTCATCGCTTCGTCGGCGAGCATCGTCGACAGAACCTGACGCTTCTGCTTGGTGCGGGCAAAAACGACGCCCTGCACGATCTCGGTGGCTGCAGTGCTTTGCGGCGAGACCTCGATACGGACCGGGTGCTTCAAAAGGCCCTTGGCGAGTTCCGCGATTTCGTCCGGCATGGTGGCCGAAAACAGCGCCGTCTGGCGATCAGGCGCGGTCGCCTTGGCGATGCGCTTGACGTCGTTGATGAAGCCCATGTCGAGCATGCGGTCGCCCTCGTCCAGCACCAGCCATTTGGTGTCGGAAAGGATAAGGTCGCCTTCGCGCACCAGATCGGTCAGCCGGCCGGGCGTGGCAATCAGGATGTCGACGCCGGGAGCGACCTTCTTCACCTGGCTGAAGCGCGAGACGCCGCCCAGCACGAGCGCTGTCGAGACATGCGCGCCCTTGGCGAGGATCTTGATGGTCTCCTCGATCTGCACGGCGAGTTCGCGGGTCGGCGCCAGGATGAGCGCACGCGTCGTCTTGGCGCGGCGCTTGGTGCCGAGCCCTATGATCTTCGACAGGATCGGCAGCGCGAAGGCCGCGGTCTTGCCGGAGCCGGTCTGGGCGATGCCGAAAATGTCGCGGCCTTCCAGCTGCGGCGGGATGGCCTGCACCTGGATCGGCTTCGGATCGGCGAAGCCGGCGGCATGGGTGGCCTTGAGCAGCGCACCCGTGATTCCCAGCGCCGCAAAACCGGAGAGTTCCGCGGTGTCATTGCCGGGCAAAGTGTTTTCGTTGGTCAAAATAATCTTCTTTCACGCGGCCTCTGGCCGCAAACATCAATGGCGGCAGGGCGCAACCTGCCGTCGGATAACATTGTCATGGAACGACAAGGCGGCGGACGGGATCGTCCGCGCGGCTGCGCTGTCGTGCCCGCATGCATCATGCCACGGGGCTTTTTCGCCACCTTGCCAACCAATCAGGTCGATTAGCCGAAAAAGAGGGAAAACAGACGCAACCAGTCTCTTTCGTCGAGAAGGCCGGATTCGTTCCCGGCCCAAGCGCCTATGCCGTGCATATGGCTGAGTTCGCCTCGAAATGCAAGGGCGGCATGTTGCAACGCAGCAAAAACGATCGAAAAGCGGCGCTTGCGCTGTCCCACGGGCATCATTACCACAAACGCAGCTTCGATTTGGGGACTACGCGATGAAGGACGTGCTGAAGGAACTCGAGCGGCGCCGCGACATTGCCCGCATGGGCGGCGGCCAAGCGCGCATCGATGCCCAGCACAAGAAGGGCAAGCTCACCGCGCGCGAACGCATCGAGGTGTTTCTCGACGAGGGCTCGTTCGAGGAGTTCGATATGTATGTCGAGCATCGCTCGACCGATTTCGGCATGGAAAAGACCAAGATCGCCGGCGATGGCGTCGTCACCGGCTGGGGCACGGTCAACGGCCGCCCGATCTACCTCTTCGCCAAGGATTTCACCGTGTTCGGCGGCTCGCTGTCGGAAGCGCATGCCGAGAAGGTCATCAAGGTGCAGGAGATGGCGTTGCGCAACCGGGCGCCGATCATCGGCCTCTATGATGCCGGCGGCGCCCGCATCCAGGAAGGCGTCGCGGCCCTTGGCGGTTATGCAGAGATCTTCCAGCGCAATGTGCTCGCGTCGGGCGTCATCCCCCAGATTTCGGTGATCATGGGTCCGTGCGCCGGCGGTGACGTCTATTCGCCCGCCATGACCGACTTCATCTTCATGGTGCGTGATACCTCCTACATGTTCGTCACCGGTCCGGATGTGGTCAAGACTGTCACCAACGAGACGGTGACGGCCGAGAGCCTCGGCGGTGCCTCGGTGCACACGACGAAATCCTCGATCGCCGACGGCGCCTATGACAATGATGTCGAGGCGCTGCTGCAAATGCGCCGGCTGGTCGACCTGTTGCCTGCGTCCAACACATCGGAACTCCCCGAGATCGAATGCTACCAGTCGGTTACCGACCATGATCTGTCGCTCGACCGGCTGATCCCCGACAACGCCAATAAGCCATACGACATCAAGGAGTTGATCTTGAAGGTGGCCGACGAGGGCGATTTCTTCGAGATCCAGCAGAGTTTCGCGAAGAACATCGTCACCGGATTCGGACGGGTCGAGGGCCGCACCGTGGGCTTCGTCGCCAACCAGCCGATGGTGCTGGCCGGCGTGCTCGATTCCGATGCCAGCCGCAAGGCGGCGCGCTTCGTGCGTTTTTGCGATTGTTTTTCCATTCCGATCGTCACCTTCGTCGATGTTCCGGGTTTCCTGCCGGGCACCGCGCAGGAATATGGCGGGCTGATCAAGCATGGCGCCAAACTGCTGTTCGCCTATGCGGAGGCGACCGTGCCGAAGATCACCGTCATCACCAGAAAAGCCTATGGCGGCGCGTATGACGTGATGGCGTCAAAACACCTGCGCGGCGACATGAACTATGCCTGGCCGACGGCGCAGATCGCTGTCATGGGCGCCAGGGGCGCAGTCGAGATCATCTACCGCAAGGACATTGGCGACGCCGAAAAGATCGCGGCCCATACCAAGACTTACGAGGATCGTTTCCTGTCGCCCTTCGTCGCCGCCGAACGCGGCTATGTCGACGAGGTGATCATGCCGCATTCGACCCGCCGCCGCGTGGCGCGCGCGCTTCGCATGCTGCGCAACAAGGACATGCAGAACCCCTGGAAGAAGCACGACAACATTCCGTTGTGAGCGGATTGTCGCCGGGGCGCCATAAGCGCCATTGATCAGAGCACGCCTCGGGCGGCGACCAGTTCGTGCAATACCGGTACCATTGCCTGTGGCAAATCCTCGGCGATCAGGCCCGGCCCGAACCGGCTGCCGGCCTCGGCATGGATCCAGACCGCCGCGCAGGCCGCTTCGAACGCCGGCATGCCTTGCGCCAGCAGCCCGGCGATGATGCCCGACAGCACGTCGCCTGATCCGGCGGTGGCAAGCCAGGCCGCGCCGTTGGCATTGATCGCCGCCCTGCCATCGGGCGCGGCGATCACTGTGTCGGCGCCCTTATACACGATGACGGCATTGGCAAGTTTCGCAGATGCGCGCGCCTTGTCCAGCTTGGACGAGCCATTGTCACCGGCGATGCCTGGAAACAGCCGGGCGAACTCCCCTTCGTGCGGCGTCATCACCAGGGCCGGCGGGTTATGTCGGCGAGCGGCTTCGAACAGGACGTCGGGCGCCTCGCGAAACGAGGTAATCGCGTCGGCATCGAACACGAGGCCATCGATCTGTGCGGAAGCATCCTTTGCCTGGCCGGGGGCGAGGAGCGTGAGCCCGAAGATCCGTGTCTTTTCGCCGACGCCAAAGCCGGGCCCGAGGACGAAGACCGACGGCCGGCGCTCCGCGACAAACGCCTTGATATCGGCGGCCTCATCGGCCTTGCGCAGCATGATCGAAGTCAGATGGGCGGCATTGACCTGCATCGCATTGCCAGGCGACAGCACGGTCACCGCTCCCGCCCCGCTCCGGGCCGCGGCAAGCGCCGACAGCCGCGCCGCCCCGGTGGCGCTCGGCCCACCTGAAAAGACACCGGCATGGCCGCGCTTGTATTTGTGGGCGTCGACAGCCGGCACCGGGAAATCGTCCAACCAATGTGCTGGCGTGTTCTCGAAGGTGCGGGGTTGTAGGCGTGAAATGATATCGTCGCCGATGCCGATATCGGCGAGCACGATCTCGCCGCAACGTCCGCGTCCCGGCAGCAACAAATGGCCGGGCTTCTTGCGCGCGAACGTCACGGTCACGGCGGCGGTAAATGCCACGCCCAGCACTTTGCCGCTGTCGCCCGAAACGCCTGAAGGCAGATCGACCGCGACAACCGGCAAATGCCTGTTAGTAGCAATATCGACCGCCCTGGCGGCATCACCGGACAGCGGCTTGGACAGCCCTGCCCCGTAAAGCGCGTCGACCACAATCGAGCCGGGCTGGGCTTCAAAGCCGGACAGCGGCCGGCGCGCGACCGGACGCTCGGCCGCGGCCAGCGCCGCGTCGCTTCGCGGTCTCGGCGCACCGGAAGCCCAGACTGTCGTGGCGACGCCGCTGCCAGCCATGATGCGGGCGACGACGTAGCCGTCGCCGCCATTGTTGCCAGGCCCGCAAAGCACATGGACGTGCGCCGCCTGGGGATAGCGGATGAAGACCTCGGCCGCGACGGCTTCGCCGGCACGGCGCATGAGGCCGATGCCGTCGACTGGACCTGCGGCAATCGTCAGCCGGTCCGCCTCGCCCATCTCTGCGGAAGTAAGAAGTTCATCGCTCATGGATTGCCGATCCGCATTCGATCAAGCATTGTCCAGTTTTCGGGCCGAAGCAAACGAAGAGGGAGTTTTTACCAGCTGCGGCTAAGTCGCTGGACGAGCATCAAGGCGCAAAACTGCACGCGGGATGGGCGATCTGCCCAATTTTTGTGCGGACGCGGGCGCTGGCCCTGTGTAGGCTTCGGCAGCCCATGCCGTATTCCGTGCGTCGTATGACGCGAAATTGCATCCCGGCGCGGCGTGGCTTTGAAATCGTATGAGACCGCTGCGAATCCAGCTATCTGGCACAGTTCGTGCTTGATGGGAGCGCAAGCGGGGGCTCACAACCCGTTTTTTTGGCAGTGGAGGCCACTTTCTACATGAAAAAGATCGAAGCGATCATCAAGCCATTCAAGCTGGACGAAGTGAAGGAAGCGCTTCAGGAGGCCGGACTGCAAGGCATCACCGTGACCGAGGCCAAGGGTTTCGGCCGCCAGAAAGGTCACACCGAACTCTATCGCGGCGCCGAATATGTCGTCGACTTCCTGCCCAAGGTGAAGATCGAGGTCGTCCTCGGCGACGATGCCGTCGAAGGCGCCATCGAGGCCATCCGCAGGGCGGCCCAGACCGGCCGCATCGGCGACGGCAAGATCTTCGTCTCCAACATCGAGGAAGTCGTGCGCATCCGCACCGGCGAAACCGGCATGGACGCCGTCTGAGGCGGCCATTCTCCCCAAAACGTCATCATCAAAAAACGTCATCACACAGGGATACATGACATGACGACAGCCAAAGACATCATGAAGCAGATCAAGGATAACGACGTGAAATTCGTCGACCTGCGCTTCACAGACCCGAAGGGCAAGCTGCAACACGTGACGATGGATGTCATCGAGGTCGAGGAAGACATGTTCGCCGACGGCGTCATGTTCGACGGCTCCTCGATTGCCGGCTGGAAGGCCATCAACGAGTCCGACATGGTGCTGATGCCCGATCCGGAGACGGTCCACATGGATCCGTTCTTCGCGCAGTCGACCATGGTCATCCTGTGCGACATCCTCGATCCAGTTTCGGGCGAGTCCTACAACCGCGATCCGCGCGGCACGGCCAAGAAGGCCGAAGCTTACATGAAGTCGGAAGGCATCGGCGACACCATCTATGTCGGGCCGGAAGCCGAGTTCTTCGTGTTCGATGACGTCAAGTACAAGGCCGATCCCTACAACACCGGTTTCCGGCTCGATTCCACCGAACTGCCGTCGAACGACGACACCGACTACGAAACCGGAAACCTCGGCCACCGCCCGCGCATCAAGGGCGGCTATTTCCCGGTGCCGCCGATCGATTCGGCGCAAGACATGCGCTCCGAGATGCTGACCGTTCTCGCCGAGATGGGCGTGCGTGTCGAAAAGCATCATCATGAGGTCGCCGCTGCCCAGCACGAACTCGGCATCAAGTTCGACACGCTTGTCCGCAACGCCGACAAGATGTTGATCTACAAGTACGTCGTGCACCAGGTCGCCAATGCCTACGGCAAGACGGCCACCTTCATGCCGAAGCCGATTTTCGGCGACAACGGCTCGGGCATGCACGTGCACCAGTCGATCTGGAAGGGCGGCAAGCCGACCTTCGCCGGCAATGAGTATGCCGGCCTGTCGGAAAGTTGCCTGTTCTACATCGGCGGCATCATCAAGCACGCCAAGGCGATCAACGCATTCACCAACCCGCTGACCAACTCCTACAAGCGCCTGGTGCCGGGCTATGAAGCGCCCGTCCTGCTCGCTTATTCCGCGCGCAACCGCTCGGCCTCCTGCCGCATCCCGTTCGGCTCGTCGCCGAAGTCGAAGCGCGTCGAGGTCCGCTTCCCCGATCCGGGCGCGAACCCCTACCTCGCTTTCGCCGCCATGCTGATGGCCGGCCTCGACGGCATCAAGAACAAGATCCATCCCGGCCAGCCGATGGACAAGGATCTCTACGACCTGCCGCCGAAGGAATTGAAGAAGATCCCGACCGTCTGCGGTTCGCTGCGTGAAGCCCTGCAGAGCCTCGACAAGGACCGCGGCTTCCTGAAGGCCGGCGGCGTCTTCGACGACGACCAGATCGACAGCTACATCGAGCTGAAGATGGCCGAAGTGATGCGCTTCGAAATGACCCCGCATCCGGTCGAGTACGATATGTACTACTCGGTCTAAGATCCCCTGGGATAGCGTTAAAAAAGCCCTTGAAGGACGTCCTCCTTCAAGGGCTTTTTGCTGCCCTGGTTTCGCCAATGCGAAGGGCCAGCCATGCGCCAGCGCTCGACTGCTTTTGGTTCAGGGATGGATTGCCCTTGCCCAGGCAATAGCTGGCGGCGGAGGATGAAAATCAGGATCGGGACGAGGCTGATGCAGCTGCGTTCGCAAACGGCTTTGAACGTCATGAAAACGCCAGGAGCGAGCGGCGCACTGCCTCAGGCTGCAATGCCCGCTCGTCCGGCGCCCCCGCCAATGCCGTCGTTCAAGAAACCCCGCCCCGTTCGAACAGCATCACTTTGGCGCAACCCCAAGGCCACGAATACGCATGCCGCAGCGCAATCTGTCAACGCCGCCAACCGGAGGCATAACCGCCGATTTCGGTGTATGAACAATAGCTTATATAAGAGCCTTTCAGTGGGCAGGCGCCGCATAACCGCGGTTTTCCGGGCTTTTTGAGCGATTTACAAGCTTGCCGATCTGAGCCACGGTAACCGCATGTCAGCCAGGGTGGGCCGGCACGACGGTTTTGAGCCGCCCTTTTCAACCTGACTTTTTTTGGGTGTATTCGCTCCGCCAGGCCGGCGCAGAAAAAAGAACCCCGGTAAAGGCCGGGGTTCTCGCACGGACAGAACGTCGGAGGGTGGCGCCTATCCGGCAAGTTCGTCGGGGCCGTGCAGATTCAGCGATCGTGGTTCACGGCCGGCTTTTCGCTCCCGTCTGCCGACCGCTGCGGCGGTGCCGTAGCTTCTCCATCGAGCATCTTGCGCAAGCGGCGCAGTTTGCGTTTGCCCAGCCGAGGAGACTCGGGAGACGGTTGCTCGCGCCTGCCCAACAATGCGTGCTTCAACTCGCCGTAGCCGACGCGCCCGGCCTGGGCGATTGCCGCGCGCGCGGCATCGAAGGCCGCACCTGGATGTTTGCGCACCAGGACGCCGAGCGCGCGCAGTACCGCCGCGGCACCCATACGATGAAGGGCCGTATCCGCATAGGCCCTCAGCAACCGCTGTTCCAGCGGCTTCGGCAGGCCGGAACGGGCATCTGGGAGTTCATGTTGCACTAATGTCCGGCAGCCTTCTTCTGGCCGCCCCTCTGCTGGTTCTTCGGCAGCACGGCGTCAGCCGCGTCGGACAGCACCCCCATGACCGCCGAGCCCGCGCTCTGCACCATCTCGGTGGCGATGCCGGCGGCGCCGGCGGTCTTTCTCACCAGTTGCTTGCCGGCGGATGCTACCTCTCCCCGTTCCTGCACCAGAACGGCCGCCGCGGCGCCCGCGCCGGCGGTGATAGCGTTTGCAAGGAGGTCTCGGCCAAGCGGACTCGAGAGCAGCGACCGCAGCATTCTCGACTTGCGCATCGCCTTCGGCACCCTGAAGCCCGCGACCTTCTTGGGAATCTTATTCTTCTTAGCCATCTCAAGTCTCCTTTCGCGTCGGGAACGTCGCAAAAGCGGGAGGGTTCCGCCAGCGCCGAGAAAGTGCGGGGCTTGCTGTCACGAGGGTTTTGGGAGAGCAAACCGGCTCTCGTCAAGCAGTCGCTCGGCCTGGCGTGGGCCCCCACCACCGGCTCACATTTCCGGCGACATCTTTCTCGCCTTGTCGACGCCGCGCCTAACGCCGCTTTCCGCAAGGCCCGCCGCCGAGCGGAGCCATGGGCATATGGATTTCATCCCTTGGGCAGGGATGGACGATTTTTATATGGCCGTAGTGCAAGCGACGAGGAAGGCGTGCTGAACGCACTGGTCGCCATTGGCGAGATGATCCCACGCGACGGCAACCGCGGCCCTGCCCTGCCGCATGCCAAGGTGTTGGCAACGCCCAAGGCGCGCGGAGCTGTCGCCGGTTGGACTGGCTTGCCCACTCACGCCGCCCAAGCAGCACGATAAAGCCACGGCGTTTCCACCGTGGCTTTATCGGGGTCTCCGGCCACAGGCCATGTTCCTGACCCGTGCCGCGAAAACGATCAGGCGGCAGCCGAAATCGACGCGCCGGTCGAAACCTGCGAAATCGTCTTCAGGACCTGGGAGGCGATCTGGTAGGGGTCGCCTTGGGAGTTCGGACGGCGGTCTTCCAGATAGCCCTTGTAGTCGTTCTTGATGAAAGAATGCGGCACGCGGATCGAGGCGCCACGGTCGGCGACGCCATAGCTGAACTTGTTCCACGGCGCGGTCTCGTGCTTGCCGGTCAGGCGCTTGTCGTTGTCCGGGCCGTAGACGGCGATATGGTCCATCAGGTTCTTGTCGAACTGCGCCATCAGCGCCTCGAAATAGGCCTTGCCGCCGACTTCGCGCATGTACTGGGTCGAGAAGTTGCAGTGCATGCCCGAGCCGTTCCAGTCGGTGTCGCCGAGCGGCTTGCAATGGAACTCGATGTCGATGCCGTACTTTTCGGTCAGCCGCAGCAGCAGGTAGCGAGCCATCCAGATCTGGTCGGCGGCCTTCTTGGAACCCTTGCCGAAAATCTGGAATTCCCACTGGCCCTTGGCCACCTCGGCGTTGATGCCTTCATGGTTGATGCCGGCGGCGAGGCAAAGGTCGAGATGCTCCTCGACGATCTGGCGCGCGACGTCGCCAACGTTCTTGTAGCCGACGCCGGTGTAGTACGGGCCCTGCGGCGCGGGATAGCCGCTGTCCGGGAAGCCGAGCGGACGGCCGTCCTTGTAGAAGAAATATTCCTGCTCGAAACCGAACCAGGCACCATCGTCGTCGAGAATGGTCGCACGGCTGTTGGACTCGTGTGGCGTCACGCCATCGGGCATCATGACTTCGCACATGACCAAAATGCCATTGGTGCGGGCCGGATCCGGATAGAGTGCCACTGGCTTCAGCACGCAGTCGGAACTGCGGCCCTCGGCCTGCATCGTCGAGGATCCATCGAAGCCCCACAGCGGCAGCTGTTCGAGCGTCGGGAATTCGGCGAATTCCTTGACCTGCGTCTTGCCGCGAAGGTTGGGGACCGGGGTGTAACCATCGAGCCAAATGTACTCGAGCTTGTATTTCGTCATTCTAGCCTCTCGTTGCTTGATCACCGAACACTGAACGGCGTCGACTTGCGCCTGCCCTCAGCAGCCGGCCCTGCCGGATCACAAAAAAGCAATTCGTGTGCCACTCGGGCGTCGGCGAGTGCGGCAAAATGGCTGCGATATCTCATTGAATTTGCCGAGCCGCCTCAGCAAATGGACCGAGATCGATCAAAGGCCTGAAATGCACAAATAGCAGGCAAATACTGATCTCTTCATAGGCATATTGCCTAAAGGACTCGCAGAACCTATCTTGCAGCAAAGCTGAATCGACAAGCTCCTGCGGAAGAAAGGAGAATGCCCGTGGAAGTTGCTACCTCCCGTCCGTCGGCACAAATTCTGATGTTCCCTCTGGCAGCACGTAAATCTGCTTCAAATTTAGGCGCGAAGGCCAAATTCGCGGCAGAGCTCGCATCCCTGCGCGGCACGCACGTCGATTTTGACGGCTGGTACCACGAAGCGGCGATTGAAGACGAGAATCAGCGCAAGAGCTGATCCGCTTTCTTCAGGCCTCGGACATGAAAAGCCCGGCGCGATTGCTCGCGCCGGGCTTTGTTTTTTAAGCTCAACCAGTCGGCTATTGCTTGGCGTCCAAATCGGTGCCGAGCGTATCCCTGACGAAGATCATGCCGATGACCAGCGACATCGCCGCGATCACCACGGGGTACCAGAGGCCATAGTAGATGTCGCCCTTGTAGGCGCTGAGCGCGAACACGGTCGCCGGCAGCAGGCCGCCGAACCAGCCATTGCCGATGTGATAGGGCAGCGACATACCGGTGTAGCGGATACGGGTCGGGAACATCTCGACCAGGATCGCGGCGATCGGTCCGTACACCATGGTCACGAATACCACCAGGATGAACAGGATGCCGATCGTCATTGGCCAGTTCACGGCCGCCGGATCAGCGACCATGGCGAAGGCACCGCCGCCCGGAATGTTGTAGACGGTGACTTCTGGCGCGCCGGCCGCCTCGTCCTTGGTCAACAGCTTGTCGGTGACTGCCTTGTCAGTCGGAACAGTCGCCTTCTCACCGCCTCGGATGGTCGCGGCATCGAGCTTCAACTCGGGATTGGCCGCGATGAAGGCGTCGAGTTTCTGATCCACAACCTTGATTGCCGCGCGCTTCAGCGGATAGCCGCCATCCTGCAACGACATGTTGACGGCCTTGACGAAGGCAGTGTCCTTGGCCTTGGCCTGATCGCCGGCGGCGACCGCATCGTAGGACGTCACCGTCTCGTTGCCGATCTTGACCGACGCAGCCGTTCCGGCCGCGGCCGTCGGCACCACGTCGTAGGGAACCGAGTTCTTGGTCAGGAACGAAGTCGCGATGTCGCAGGACGTCGTGAACTTCGCGGTACCGACCGGATTGAACTGGAACTTGCAGTCGCCGGGTGCTGCCGTCACCGTCGCCCGCGTATTTTGCTGCGCCTTGGCGAGCGCCGGATTGGCGGCCCAGGTCAGCGCCTTGAACAGGGGGAAGGTGCAGACGATGGCAAGCGCGAGGCCGGCCATGATGATCGGCTTGCGGCCGATCTTGTCGGACAGCCACCCGAAGACGACGAAGAAGATCGAGCCGAGCGCCAGTGCAATGGCGATCATGATGTTGACCGACTGCGCGTCGACCTTCAGCACGTTCTGCAGGAAGAACAGTGCGTAGAACTGCCCGTTATACCAGACCACGGCCTGGCCTGCGGTAAGGCCGAGCAGCGCCAGCAGGGCGATTTTGGCGTTCTTCCACTGGCCGAAGGCTTCCGACAGCGGCGCCTTGGAGCCCTTCCCTTCGTCCTTCATCTTCTGGAAGGTTGGAGATTCGGAGAGAGACAGCCGAATCCAGATCGAAACGGCAAGCAGAACGAAGGAGACGATGAAGGGAACGCGCCAGCCCCAGGCGGCATAGCTTTCCTTGCTCAGTGATCCCTGCACGATCAGGATGACGATCAGCGACAGGAACAGGCCGAGCGTCGCCGTCGTCTGGATCCAGGACGTATAGAAGCCACGGCGATCATCGGGCGCATGCTCGGCGACATAGGTCGCCGCACCGCCATATTCGCCGCCCAGCGCCAGGCCCTGCAGCATGCGCAGGACGATCAGGATCACCGGAGCCGCGATGCCCAAAGTCGCATAACCGGGTAGCAGGCCAACCAGGAAGGTCGACAGACCCATGATCGTCATGGTGACGAGGAAGGTGTATTTGCGGCCGACAAGGTCGCCGATGCGGCCGAACACGAGCGCGCCGAACGGGCGCACGAGGAAGCCGGCGGCAAAGGCCAGCAGCGCGAAGATGTTGCGGGTCGCCTCGGGAATGGTCGGGCTGAAAAAGGTTGAGCCGATGAAGGCCGCCAACGAGCCATAGAGGTAGAAATCATACCATTCGAAAACGGTACCGAGCGAAGAGGCGAAGATGACTTTCTTCTCCTCCCGCGTCATGCCGCGGCTCGTTCCGCCGGCGGTTGATGCCATTGCCATTGAGTTATCCTCCCGTGAGACCCTTGTCCTCGATGCCGCGTGGCAGCGTCCGGGTTCTCCTGCGAACGCGGACTCACGACAGCCATCACGGAAAAAATGACAGAAAGCCGGGGTCTAAGGCAGAGCGCCTTTGGGATTATGACTTTGGTATTAGGTGCGCTGCGGCAATAAACCGGCCGGTCAGACCTTGAGCGCTTCGAGAAGATTGACGGCAGCCATCATGTCCCGTTTGCGGGCCGTGCGACGCGCGACCGCTTCGGCGTCCTGCCCCCAATGCTCGATCTGCCAGTCCTCATCGACATGGCCGGCGGCCCAGGCCGCCTCACCGTCGAGCTCGCCGAAATCGACGGCGAGCGCCAGCAGCGCCGAACCGGTCAGGGAGGTCATGACGTGGATGGCGGCCAGCCGCAGCGGCTGCGCGCGCTGGGCAAGATGACTGCCCAGAACGGCGATCGTCTCGCGCGGCTGCTCGACATGGATGATTCCTTCGGCAAGGTTGAAGCGGGCGCCGAGCGCCGCACGGGCCCAGTCAATGACCGGATCCCACTGCTCGTTCTGCCGCTCGACCAGCCCTTGCGGCGCGTCGGCGCGGTAGCAGAGCAGATCCGACGAGGCAAAGCGAAGTATGTCTTCCAGCACTGCCTGCGGATCGCTGGCGACCCCGTCCAAAGCGGTGTTGACGAGGCGCATCACCGGCATCGTCACCGGATTGATGGTCTCGTCCTGCGCGGCGAACTCGTCGGCCACAAGCGCTGCCGCCGCCTGCGTCGGCAGCGCCAACAGCGCCTTGCCGGGCGTACGCACCGGCTTGCCGTCGAGATGGACGGCAAACCCTCCCTCCATCGGCGCAACCGAAACGGTCTTGTAGAAGCGCTTGGGCAGCGGTGTCTTCATTTGAATCTGGGCGCGACGCACCGGATCCGGATCGGAAAGATATTTGCCCGCTTCGAGGTCGTTGAGGATATCACGCATGAAATCTCTCTCTTACACCGGTGTCAGCTTGCGTGCCGGCCGGTTGACGATGATCAGGCCCGCTACAATCAAGCCAAGTGCCAGAAAAATGCGAATGGTCAGCGGCTCGTTCAAGATCAAGGCACCGCACAAGACACCAAAAACCGGCGACAGGAAAGTGAAGCTGGACAGGCCGGAAGCCGGATAGCGGCGCAGCAGCCAGAACCATAGGACATAGGTGAAAGCGACGATGTAGATCGCCTGGAAAAGCAGCGCCAATGTCGGCAGCAATGAGGGATCGCGCACCGGCGGACCGGCGAGAGGCAATACCAAAATGCCGACTATCGCCGCGCCGGCGAACTGATAGAGCAACAGCTTCTCGGCGCTCGCTTCAACCAGTTTCGACCGTTTGATGAGGATATTGGTCAAGGCCCAGAAGAACCCGGAGCCGAGGCTCAGGAGATCACCGAACAGCATGTCGCCGCCGCCGAGCTTATCGGAAAAGACCGTGGCAAGGCCGGCGAAGGCCAATAGCAGGCCGAGGAATTTGCGCCAGGTGATCTGCTCGCCAAGCAGGAAATGCCCGCCCACCAGCATCCAGAACGGCATTGAGTTGACCAACAGCGTGTTGCGGGCAACGGTCGTGTGCTCCAGCCCCACGTAGAGGCAGAGGAATTCGATGCCGAAAAGCACGCCGACAGCGATACCGGCGAGCAACGTGCCATCCCGGGTGAAAAGCGCGATGCCGCGCCAGCGGCACCAGAGAAAGACGAAGAAGCCGCCAATGACCGAGCGCGCGATCGCCAGGAAGACAGGATCGTAGCCGGCGTAGGAGATCTTGGCGGCGACGTAGTTCAGGCCCCAGGAAAAGGTCAGGCCGACCATAATGGCAGCGGCTGCTAGATCGACCGTGTCGCGGCGGTCCAGCACGTCGGTAGCGCCACTCACAATCAGTCCTCCGCGCTCTGCTCGTCGAAACCGATCAGGTTCCAGCTCTGGCGCATGTGTGGTGGCATCGGGGCGCTGACGTCGATGACACCCTTGTCCGGATGAGGAATGATAATCCGGCGTGCATGCAGGTGCAGGCGGTTCTGAATGCCACCGGGAAAATCCCAATTGGTGTCGGCCTCGAAATATTTGGGATCACCGATGATCGGACAACCGATATAGGCCGCATGGACGCGCAACTGATGCGTGCGCCCAGTATAGGGCTCCATCTCCAGCCAGGTCATCGTCTGTGCCGCCTGCTCGATGATGCGGTAGTAGGAGACGGCGTGGTCGGCGCCCTTTTCGCCGTGTGCTGCGATGCGCACGCGGTCGCCGTCTGGCGTCGCCTCCTTGATCAGCCAGGTCGAGATCTTGTCCTCGCGCTTGGGCGGCACGCCCTTGACCAGCGCCCAATAGGTTTTCTTGGTCTCACGGGCGCGGAATGCCTCGGAGAGCTTCATCGCGGCCAGTCTCGTGCGAGCAACGACCAGCACACCCGACGTGTCGCGGTCGAGCCGGTGCACCAGCCGTGGCTTCTCGCCCTTCTGGTTGCGCCAGGCTTCCAGCATGTCGTCGACATTGCGGGTGACGCCCGAACCGCCCTGCACCGCCAGACCCGCCGGCTTGTTGAAGACAAAGACCTTCGGGTCCTCATGCAGCAGCATCTTGGCGAGCACGTCGGCATCGCCCTGGTTGCGGATCGAGTGGCCGGTGAGCGGGCTGTCGCCTTTCTTATCCACCTCGAGCGGCGGAACGCGCACCAACTGACCAGGCTCGACGCGGGTGTCCGCCTTGACGCGGCCGCCATCGACGCGGATCTGGCCGGAGCGCAGCAGTTTCTGCAGATGGCCAAAGCCAAGGCCCGGGAAATGGGTCTTGAACCAGCGATCGAGCCGCATGCCCGCCTCGCCGGCTTCCACCGTGATCTGTTCAACGCCTGCCATATTTTCTTACCTGTTTTCCGAGCGGGGCCTGGCCTGCTCTCGGCGCGCCAATAGCATTAAGGCAGGCTTCTTGCGAGCCAAAGACCCAAAAACAAGGCGATGATGGCGCCAATGACGCTGGCCAGCGCATATCCAAACGCGGGCAGCGTGGCGCCCCGCTCCCAAAGCGTCGCGAAATCGAGCGAGAAAGCCGAAAAGGTGGTGAAGCCGCCGAAGACGCCGGTGGCGACAAAGAGCCTGACTTCGTTCGATCCGCCGCGGCGCGCCAGGATAGCGATGAACAGGCCCATGGCGAAGGAGCCGACGATGTTGATGGCCATCGTGCCCCAGGGATAGTTGGGGCCCACAAGGCGCAGCGCGCCCATACTGGTCAGATGGCGGATGCCGGCGCCGATGCCGCCGCCGATGACAACGAGAAGCAGATTGAACATGGCCGTCTACTGCCCCTGCGAGGGCGGCGGCGTCAATCCCTTCAGGCCCGCGAGGGCGTTCCGGGAATGGCACAGACGGTTGAGCGCGTCAGAAACCGCTTTTCGCGCCCGTTGTCGAGGGAGAACATGCCACCCCTGCCCGCTACCACGTCGATGATGAGGTCGGTGTGTTTCCACACCTCATATTGCGAGGCGCTGATATGGACCGGCGTTCCGCCGATCTCGCCCAGCATGACGTCGTTGTCGCCGACAATGAACTCACCGCGGGGATAGCACATCGGCGATGAGCCGTCGCAGCAGCCACCGGACTGGTGAAACAGCACCGGTCCGGCTGCGCTAGTGGATTTTTCAGTTCAGGTTGTTTCGACCTTCTTCGGCTTGGTCGAGCCAATCATCTTCCAGTTCTTGTAGAACATCGAATTGATGCGTTCGACGCTGACCGAGACGACGGCGAGCATGCCGGCTATCAGTCGGGGAACCGGGGACGGCCTGATGATGTCCATGAACACACAGTAGCGGCGGCCGTCATATTCATTGACCGATCGATGCAGCAGCGTGTCGTCGAAAATGAACAGCGGATTGTCGTACCAGTAATTCTTGACGTTGCCGCATTCGACGAAGATCTCCGACTTCACCGGGATCAAATTATAGAGGATGCGCAGGCTGAGCCGCAGCGGGCCGAAATGCCAGGAAGTCGATTCGCGCTTGCTGAAAACGGAAACGGCGATGGTCTTGATGTATTTGAAATCCCTGTTGAACTCGGCGACGTTGTCTATCCTGTGCTTGCCGTACCACTGATAGACGTACATGCCGCGCCGGCCGGCGCCGAAATTGGCGTCGATGTCGGCGATGATCTCGCCCTTGCGCGCCTTGAAAATATCAAGAACCTCATTGACCTCGCGCTGATAGTCTTCCGGAAACTGCTCCAGCTTCCACACGCCCGGATTTTTGTAGCAGAGCAGGTCCACCAGCAGGTTGAATGGCGAGAGCAGCCAGGTGAACAGGCCGTTGCCAAGGAAGTAACCGCTGAACAGCGAAAGATCCTTCCTGTCGTTGCGCAGCACGTCGATCAGGCCACAAACGATGAAGATCGTCGTGAGGATGGGAATGAAATAGAAGCCAAGGGCGAGAAGCGGAATGGCGATGGCGAATTTGCGAAGGGACTTGCGAAGGGTTTTTGTCATTTTTCCACGCGCGAAGCGCGATCCTGTTGCGAGATGCCAAAATCTTGGCAACGACCACCGCCCGGTCGTGCGCCTTGATAAGGTTTTTTGGGTGACCACACAACGGTCACGGCATCGTGGCCTGGTGGCTGCCTTGTGGAGCTTGCTGGAATCAGGTCAATGCACCGCCGGCAAACCGAGCTCGTCCCATTTGTCCCTGGCCACGGGATCGCCGACCAGAAACTCAAAGTCAATGACGCTTTCACCGTCTTGTGCGAGCTGGCATTTGAATTTCAGGTTGTACCAGTTTTTGCGGCTGCGGAAAGCCGCGCCATTCGCGGCGATCGTGTGTCTGTGATCTTTTCCTCCGCCGTCGCATAGGGCACCACACGGTCTGGCTGAAAGTCCGCTCGCCATCGGCGAATCTGGTCCATGGCCTCGATATCGCACAATTGCACCATGCGCTCGTCGGAAGCGAAGGTCGCAAGATCGGCGCGCGCCTGCCGGCTGCGCGGATCGGCGAGCGTCTTGCCCGACAGCATTTCTGTTGGCCGGATCATGGCCGGCGCGCTGGGCGGTTGAGGTTTGGACGGGTTCGAAGCAGGCGGTGGCGCTGCTGTCCGCGGCTTCGGCGTCGCCGGAACAGCTGGTACGGGCGGCGGTCTGGTCGATGTCTCGAATTGTTCAGGCGTCAGGATGTCGACCGACACCCGCTCTTCCTCCAGCCGGTTCGGCCGCTTCGGCAAGGGCAACAATGCCAGTGTCGCGGCGAACAGTGTATGCAGGACGACTGAGGTTGAAATGCCCCAGGGCGAAGCCTCGTCCCGAAGCGTGACGACCACCGGGCCACGCAAGACGGCTATTCCCGTTCCTTGCGCAGCTTCGCCCAGTAGTCGAGTCGCTTCCGGATATCGCGCTCGAAACCACGCTCCGGCGGATCATAGAAGGTCTGGCGGCCCATCTTCTCCGGAAAATAATCCTGCCCCGAAAAGGCGTCCGGCTCGTCATGGTCGTAGCGATAGCCCGCGCCGTAATCTTCCTCTTTCATCAGCTTGGTCGGCGCGTTGAGGATGTGCTTCGGCGGCAGCAGCGAGCCATGCTGCTTGGCTGCCTGCGTGGCCGCCTTGAAGGCGGTGTAGACGGCGTTGGATTTCGGTGCGGTGGCGAGATAGACGGTGGCCTCGGCAAAGGCGAGTTCGCCCTCCGGGGAGCCAAGATAATCATACGCGTCCTTGGCGGCGTTGGCGACGACCAGCGCCTGCGGATCGGCAAGGCCAATGTCCTCCATCGCCATGCGGACCAGACGGCGGCCGAGATAGAGCGGATCCTCGCCGGCATCGAACATGCGGGCGAGATAGTAGAGCGCGGCATCCGGATCCGAACCGCGCACCGACTTGTGCAGCGCCGAGATCAGATTGTAGTGGCCGTCCTGGCCCTTGTCGTAGATCGGCGCGCGGCGCTGGACGATGCGCTGCAACCCTTCGGGATCGAATACCTCGCCAGGTTTGGCGGCACGCCAGACTTCCTCGGCGAGGGTCAGCGATGCGCGTCCGTCGCCATCGCTCATCCGGATCAGCATCGCCCGCGCCTCGTCATCGAGCGGAAGCGCCCTGCCCTCCGTCTCTTCCGCCCGCGTCATCAGCTTGGCGATGCTCTCCTCGCCAAGCGAATGGAAGACCATGACCCGCGCGCGGGATAACAGGGCCGCGTTGAGTTCAAAAGAGGGGTTTTCGGTCGTGGCGCCCACCAGGACGACCGTCCCATCCTCCATGACGGGGAGAAAGGAATCCTGCTGGGCGCGGTTGAAACGATGGATCTCGTCGACGAAAAGCAGGGTCTGGCGGCCGTTGGCGCGCCGCAGCTTGGCCGCCTCGAACACTTTCTTGAGGTCGGCGACGCCGGAAAAGACCGCCGATATCTGCTCGAAGGCAAGGCTGGTCTCACCGGCGAGCAACCTTGCCACCGTGGTCTTGCCGGTGCCAGGCGGCCCCCAGAAGATCATCGAGCCGAGCGAACCGGAGCCGATCAGCCGGGTCAGTGCGCCATCGGGGCCGGTCAAATGCTCCTGGCCGACGACCTCGCCAAGGTTTCTCGGCCGCAGCCTGTCGGCCAGCGGCCGTCCGGGCGGCGCCTTTTCCGGTTCGTCAACGCTGAACAGATCGGCCATCTATATCTTCAGGTTGGGGCATGTCTTCAAGTTGCAGCATGACCCTCGCGGGCCAAACTCAGTAGCGTAACACCTGGCGCAGTATCTGCCCGCCGCGCTCGACGGTAAAGCGCCACCAGCGCGTATCCTGCTGGGCAGCCTGCGCCAGCGTCGCGGCGGTGTCGATGGTGGTGCCGTTGACCTCGCGCACGATATCGCCCGGCTGGAAGCCGAAATCCGCGGCCGGCGAATCGCGGTTGATGTCGATCACCGTCACGCCCCTGAGATCCGTGCGCAGGCCAAGCTTCTGGGCCAGCCGCGGCGACAGTTCCGCGACCTTGGCCCCCGAGAACGGGCTGCGGCCATGCAGCGTCACCTCTGAGGCCTTTGCACCCTCCGGCGCCCGCTCCAAGGCGATGTCCATTGCAGCCTGCTTGCCCTTGGTCAGGATCGCGAAATTCGCCTTGGTGCCGATCGACAGCGTCGCCATGCGGTAGTCGAGCGCCTCGATGCTCTCGACCGGCTTGCCATTGACCTGCAGCACGACATCGCCCGGCTTCAACCCCGCCTTGCCGGCCGGGCCCGTAGCGTCGACCGAAGACACCAACGCCCCGGTCGGCTTCTCCATGCCGAGCGACTCGGCGATCTGCGGCGTCACCGCTTCGAACTCGGCGCCGATATAAGGACGTTCGAAGAAGTCGAGCCCTGCCTTCGCGGCGTCGGCGAAAGCCCGCACCATATTGGCGGGGATGGCAAAGCCGATGCCGATCGAGCCGCCGCTGCGGCTGTAAATGGCGGTGTTGATGCCGACCAACTGGCCGCCCATGTTGATCAGCGCGCCACCGGAATTGCCGGGATTGATGGCGGCGTCGGTCTGAATGAAATAGCCCGAATCCGAGACGCCGATATGGCTGCGGGCAAGCGCGGAAACGATTCCGCTGGTGGTCGTCTGGCCGACACCGAAGGGATTGCCGATGGCCAGCACCAGATCGCCGACTTCGAGCGCGTCGGAATCGCCGATGGCGATGACCGGGAACGGCTTGTCAGCTTCGATCTTGAGCACGGCGAGATCGAGCGTCTCGTCCTTCAGCATCACCTTGCTGGTGAATTCGCGCCCGTCGGCGGTCGCCACCTTGACCTCGTCGGCATCCTTGATGACATGAAAATTGGTGACGATGACACCGCTCGGATCGACCAGTACGCCCGAGCCCAGCGAGGACTGCGCACGCGGCTGCGCGCGGCCGAAAAACTCCTCGAAGAACGGATCGCCTTCGAAGGGCGATGTCACCTTGGCCGTCTGCGAGGCATAGACATTGACCACGGCCGGCGCCGTCTGCTTGACCAGCGGCGCGAACGAAAGTTGCACCTCGTCGCGACCGAAAGGCACGCGCTTGTCCGGTCCTGAGGTGGCATTCTCCCCTTCAACGCCGTGCAGCAGATCGGTCAGCACGTCCGACAGGCCCGGATCGGCGGGCTTCGCGGCGTCTTCAGCCAGAGCCTGCCGGACTGCCGGTGCGGCTGCGAACACCATGAAGGCGCAGAGCATCACAAGGAACAATCGTTTGAGGTGCATTCAGAATCCTCCAGGTCGCCTGCCATTGTCTCGACGATTGTGCAGAATGAAAGGCTAAGGCGATGAAATCGAATTATTTTCGGCAATAACTGGCTACAGCTCCGCCTGCAATCGGATACGGTCTCGACTTCATGAAAAAAGAGCTTGCTTCATTCCGTGACTTTTTGAGAACCGGCAGGTTGGGTCCGATCTCGCCAACCTTGAAAATGAATGAGGTTGCCGAATTGCTGGGTATTCCGGCACATGCCGATTCGGACTATTGGACTTTCGGAAAGCTCGAAATCTCGTTCGACGAAGAGGCGCCCCATAAGATGAAGTGGCTTCAGATCGAAGAAGCTGGTTACCTCGCAGGTGATTTCGAGGTCTTCACCGATCGGCTTGTGCTTTTACTTGATAATTTCAATGGATACACGAAGCCATCGGACTTCCTGCGGGCGGGCCTGTGGGCGCCTGAAAACGCTACGCTCTTCTACACGGCGTCGCTGCGCGATATCGAACTGAACATCTGCGCCGGTGCCATCCAAATCCACTTCCGCGTTGATGCGGATTTCATCGAAGATCGGGACGCCGAAAAATATCTGGACAGCGTAACAATGTCCAAATTGGTAGGCGATATCGATCATCGAACAAAGATCGACAGCATCTACTCCTACTCGCATCCTGCACTTGAGCAGATATCGGGCGCGATCGATTGGAGACCGATAGACGGCCGCAACTACCTCGATCTGGTTGGCAACAGATAACCACGTCGACAACAAAAAGGGGCCCGCAGGCCCCTTAAGCTGTTTTCAGAAAATCCGAAGCCTTATGCGGCCGCGGCTTCCTCATTGGTGCCTTCGGCCTCGATGCGGGCGCGGTCGCCGGCGCCCTTGGCCGAGGTGTCGCGATCGACGAATTCGATGACGGCCATCGCGGCATTGTCGCCGTGACGGAAGCCCGCCTTCATGATGCGCAGGTAGCCGCCATTGCGGGTGGCGTAGCGCGGGGCGATGATGTCGAACAGGCGCTTGACGACGCCTTCATTACCGATCTGGGCGATCACCTGACGGCGGGCGTGCAAGTCGCCGCGCTTGCCGAGCGTCACCAGCTTCTCGACGATCGGACGCAGGTCCTTCGCCTTCGGCAGGGTGGTGACGATCTGCTCGTGTTCGAGCAGCGACACGGCGAGATTGGCAAACATCGACTTGCGGTGGCTGATGCTGCGGGCGAAGCGGCGGCCTTTGAAACCGTGGCGCATAGCTCTTTTCCTTCTTCAGTTGTTCAAGAGGCCACGGCCTCTGATGGTTTTCCGCATGACCGTCGGATCGAGCGGCTTACGCCGCCGATCCTTGGAATTCATGCTCAATATTGATCTTCGTAACGCTTGGCGAGATCTTCTATGTTTTCCGGCGGCCAGTCCGGCACTTCCATGCCGAGGTGCAGGCCCATCGCCGCCAAGACTTCCTTGATCTCGTTCAGCGACTTGCGGCCGAAGTTCGGGGTGCGCAGCATCTCGGCTTCGGTCTTCTGGATCAGATCGCCGATGTAGACGATATTGTCGTTCTTCAGGCAGTTGGCCGAACGCACCGAAAGCTCGAGTTCGTCGACCTTCTTGAGCAGCGCCGGGTTGAAGGCGAGCTCGGTGACGGCTTCCGCCGCGACTTCCTTCTGCGGCTCGTCGAAGTTGACGAACAGGCCCAACTGGTCCTGCAGGATGCGGGCGGCGAAGGCCACCGCATCCTCGCCCGAGATCGAACCGTCGGTCTCGATGGTCATGGTCAGCTTGTCATAATCGAGAACCTGGCCCTCGCGGGTGTTCTCGACCTTGTAGGAGACCTTCTTGACCGGCGAATAGAGGCTGTCGACCGGGATCAGGCCGATCGGCGCGTCCTCGGCGCGGTTGCGCTCGGCCGGCACGTAGCCCTTGCCGGTGTCGACGGTGAACTCCATGCGGATCTCAGCGCCTTCGTCCAGCGTGCAGATGACGTGATCGGGGTTGAGGATCTCGACATCGCCGACCGTCTGGATGTCGCCGGCGAGAACCGCACCCGGTCCCTGCTTGCGCACGACCATGCGCTTGGGACCATCGCCTTCCATGCGGATGGCGATTTCCTTGATGTTGAGAACGATGTCGGTCACGTCCTCGCGCACGCCGGCGATGGACGAGAATTCATGCAGAACACCGTCGATCTGCACGGCGGTGACTGCCGCACCGCGCAGCGAAGACAGAAGCACGCGACGCAGCGCGTTGCCGAGGGTGAGGCCGAAGCCCCGCTCGAGCGGCTCGGCGACCAGCGTGGTCAGCGTCTTCTTCTTCGACGAGAACTCGATCTTGTTCGGCTTGATCAGTTCCTGCCAATTTTTCTGGATCATGATGCTTTCCTTCCGTTGACCCGCCACCATCCAATCGTGGCGGGCGACCTGGAATGCCGCGGAGGAACACTTTGTGGGCGTTCGCGCGGCGTTCGATACTGTTAGACGCGGCGCTTCTTGCGCGGGCGGCAGCCATTGTGCGGGATCGGCGTCACATCACGGATCGACGTGATGGTGAAGCCGGCCGCCTGCAGGGCGCGCAGCGCCGATTCACGACCGGAGCCAGGTCCGCAGACCTCGACTTCGAGCATGCGCATGCCGTGTTCCTGGGCCTTCTTGGCGACGTCCTCGGCGGCCATCTGGGCCGCGAACGGGGTCGACTTGCGCGAACCCTTGAAGCCCTGGGCACCGGCCGACGACCAGGCAATCGAATTGCCCTGCGCGTCGGTGATGGTGATCATCGTGTTGTTGAAGGTCGAATTGACGTGGGCAACGCCCGACGAGATATTCTTGCGTTCGCGACGGCGAACACGAGCGGCTTCCTTGGCCATGATAGTCCTTTCAGTTGATCTCTACACCGCCGTAATGCCAGCGGCTCCACCTTCGTAAGGGAGTAGGGGAATAGGGCAGTAAGGCAGTAGGGAAATTGATTGTCCGATCCGCGGACCATTCCCTACTGCCTTACTGCCCTATTCCCTTCCCCTGATTACTTCTTCTTGCCGGCGATCGACTTGGCCGGGCCCTTGCGGGTACGCGCATTGGTGTGCGTGCGCTGGCCGCGAACCGGCAGCGAGCGGCGGTGACGCAGGCCGCGGTAGCAGCCGAGGTCCATCAGCCGCTTGATGTTCATCGACACTTCGCGACGCAGGTCGCCCTCGACCTGGTAGTCGCGGTCGATGGTTTCGCGGATCTGCAGCACTTCCGCATCGGTCAGCTGATTGACGCGGCGCTCGGCCGGGATACCGACCTTGTCGACGATCTCCTGGGCGAACTTCTTGCCAATGCCGTGAATGTACTGAAGCGCGATGACGACGCGCTTGTTGGTCGGAATGTTGACGCCGGCTATACGAGCCATATTCTTCTCTTCTCCATATGGGCCGGCCAACCTTCAAAAACAAGGCAGGTCCGGCGCTGTCCAAATTGCCCCGCGTCCGGTGGAGGCCGGCCCTTGCGGGTGTTTCCAGTTCAAAGCAACCGCCTTGCCCTTGCGGACAAGCAAAGTTCACGCCTGACAGGAAGACGGGCCGCCATACCGCAGCGGACCGCTCCCGTCAAGCTTAATCTTTGAATTCCCTTACCGCGCCTTCGCGGCGGCCGCGAGCACGGTTTCTATCTCGGCGGTTACCGCGTCCATGCTGGCCATGCCATCGACAGTCTTGAGCTTGCCCTTGGCGTAGTAGTAGCCCGTCAGCGGAGCGGTCTTCTTGTAGTACTCCCGCAGACGCTCCTCGAACACCGCGGGGTTGTCATCCTTGCGCACCGGCTGGCCGGCCGCCTTGGCATCTTCGGCGCGCTTGACGATGCGGCCGACCAGGGCCCTGTCGTCGACAACCAGCTCGATGACCGTGTCCAGGCCGATGCCACGCTCCGAAAGCATCGATTCAACCGCATCGGCTTGCACCAGCGTGCGCGGGTAGCCGTCGAGGATGAATCCCTTGGCGCAGTCGGCCTGGTCGATTCGCTCGGCAACGATGGCGTTGACGATGGCGTCGGACACCAGTTCACCGGCATCCATCACCGCCTTGGCACGCTTACCGACTTCGGTACCGGCCTGCACGGCGGCACGCAGCATGTCTCCCGTCGAAAGCTGGGGTATGCCGTGTTTCTCTACCAGTCTTTGTGCTTGTGTCCCCTTGCCCGCCCCTGGCGGCCCAAGCAAAATCAACCTCATCTGGCTTTCTTCCCCCCGC
Source organism: Mesorhizobium sp. B2-4-12 (assembly GCF_006441575.1). Lineage (NCBI taxonomy): Bacteria > Pseudomonadati > Pseudomonadota > Alphaproteobacteria > Hyphomicrobiales > Phyllobacteriaceae > Mesorhizobium > Mesorhizobium sp. B2-4-12. The sequence goes on along the minus strand of NZ_VFVC01000035.1, from coordinate 11,422 downwards.
GCAGCTTCGACTTCTTGATCAGGCCTTCATACTGGTGCGCGATCAGGTGACCCTGAATCTGCGCAACCGTATCGAGCGTGACACTGACCACGATCAGAAGCGATGTGCCACCAAGGTAGAATGGTACGCCAGTCGCCGAGATCAGGAACTCCGGCAGCAGACACACCAGCACCAGATAGATGGCGCCGACGACGGTGATGCGGGTGAGAACGTAATCGATATAATCGGCGGTGCGCTCGCCCGGACGATAGCCCGGGATGAAGCCCGAATGCTTCTTGAGCTGGTCGGCGGTGTCCTTCGGGTTGAAGACAATCGCAGTGTAGAAGAAGGCGAAGAACACGATCATCGCCGCATAGAACGCCATGTAGAGCGGCTGGCCGTGGCCAAGCGAGGCCAGGATGGTGCTCGCCCAGGCCGGCATGTTGGTCGTCTGCGAGAAGCCGGCGATGGTGGCCGGCAGCAAGAGCAGCGACGAAGCGAAGATTGGCGGAATGACGCCCGACGTGTTGAGCTTGAGCGGCAAATGCGAGGTGTCGCCCTGGAACATGCGATTGCCGACCTGACGCTTCGGGTATTGGATCAGCAGGCGGCGCTGGGCGCGCTCGAAGAACACGATGAGCGCGATGACGACGATGGCCAGAACGATGATCGCCAGGATCAGGCCGGTTGACAGGGCGCCGGTGCGGCCGAGTTCCAGCGTGCCGGAAATGGCATGTGGCAGGCCGGCGACGATGCCTGAGAAGATGATCAGCGAAATGCCGTTGCCGATGCCGCGCGCGGTGATCTGCTCACCAAGCCACATCAGGAACATGGTGCCGCCGACCAGCGTGACGACGGTCGAGATGCGGAAGAACATGCCGGGATCGCTGACGATGCCGTTGCCGTTCTCAAGCCCCACCGAAATGCCGTAGGCCTGCACCAGCGCGAGCAGCACGGTGCCGTAGCGCGTGTACTGGTTGATGACCTTGCGGCCCTGTTCGCCTTCTTTTTTCAGCGCTTCCAGCGACGGGATGACCGACGTCATCAGCTGCATGATGATGGAGGCGGAGATGTAGGGCATGATGCCGAGCGCAAAGATCGCCATGCGCTGCACGGCACCGCCGGCGAACATGTTGAACATGCCAAGCACGCCCTTGCTCTGCGAGGAGAAGGCATGGGCGAAAGCGTCTGGATTGATACCGGGAAGCGGAATGTAGGTGCCGAGGCGATAGACGAGCAACGCGCCGATGGTGAACCAGATGCGTTTCTTCAGATCCTCCGCCTTGGCGAAGGCCGAGAAATTCAGATTCGAGGCTAGTTGTTCAGCAGCCGAAGCCATACCTGATTCTCCGCTTGGTAACGCTTGATGGCCCGTGAGGTCAGGCGGCGCGTTTCACCGAAGCTCACGAGATAAGCTCCGGGCTGTAAACATGCAAGCGGCCGCGTTGACGCGGCCGCCTAATTGAGCAGATCAAAGCGCAATCGTGAGTAAAAACAAATCCCACTCTTGCCGATCGCGCTTCAAATTGCCGTTACTCGGCAGCTGCCTTTTCGGGCAACTTGACCGAACCGCCGGCCTTCTCGATCTTCTCGATCGCGGCCTTGGAGGCACCGGCGACGTCGAAGGCCAGCTTGGCCTTGAGTTCGCCATCCGACAGCACGCGCACGCCGTCCTTGACGCGGCGGATGACACCGGCGGCAACAAGCGCCTCGGCCGTCACGGTTGCCTTGGCATCAAGCTTCTTGGCATCGACGGCTTCCTGGATGCGGGCCAGCGAGACGACAACGAAGCTCTTGGCGAAGATGTTGTTGAAGCCACGCTTCGGCAGGCGCCGATAGAGCGGCATCTGGCCACCCTCGAAGCCGTTGACGGCGACGCCGGAGCGCGCCTTCTGGCCCTTGACGCCGCGACCGGCGGTCTTGCCCGAGCCGGAACCGATGCCCCGGCCGAGACGCTTCTTGGAATGCGTCGCGCCGTCCTTGTCACGCAGATCGTTGAGTTTCATCTTACTTCTCCTGCGCTTTGGGTCAGCCCTCGTCCACAACGCGGACGAGATGCTGAACGGCAGCGATCATGCCGCGCACGGAAGGCGTATCTTCCAGCGTGCGCTGCTTGTGCATCTTGTTGAGGCCGAGGCCGACCAGCGTCGCGCGCTGTTCCTTCGGACGGCGGATCGGCGAACCGATCTGCTCAACGGTGATGGTCTTGGTTGCTCTCTTGGCCATGGTCAAAATCCCTCGTCAGATCGACTATTCTTCAGCCGCGACGGCGGTGCCGCGGCGGGCCTGAAGGGTCGAATACTTGATGCCGCGCGCGGCAGCCACATCCTTGGGATGCATCTGGCTCTTCAGCGCGTCGAAAGTGGCGCGAACCATGTTGTACGGGTTCGACGAACCCATCGACTTGGCGACCACGTCATGCATGCCGAGCGTCTCGAAGACGGCGCGCATCGGGCCGCCTGCGATGATGCCGGTACCCTGCTTGGCGGCGCGCAACAGCACGCGTCCGGCGCCCCAACGTCCCTCGACGTCGTGGTGCAGCGTGCGGCCCGAGCGCAGCGGCACGAAGATCATGTCGCGCTTTGCCGACTCGGTTGCCTTGCGGATCGCTTCCGGCACTTCGCGCGCCTTGCCATGACCGAAGCCGACGCGGCCCTTCTGGTCGCCGACGACGACGAGTGCGGCGAAGCCGAAGCGGCGGCCACCCTTGACGACCTTGGCGACGCGGTTGATGTGGACCAGCTTGTCCACCATGCCGTCGTCACGCTCTTCGCGCTCACGCTCGCGGCCGCGGCCGCCTTCCCTACGTTCCTGTGCCATATCCTGTTCCTTGTTCTTTTCCGGAAGCACGGGTTGCTGATTGCCGGTGCCGCTTTGGGTCGCCGACGGTGAAAGTCATTCTCAGAAGCTCAGGCCGCCTTCGCGAGCAGCTTCGGCCAGCGCCTTGACGCGACCGTGATAGATATACGGGCCACGGTCGAAGACGACTTCCTTGACGCCGGCCTTGGTGGCGCGCTCGGCGATCAGCTTGCCGATCGCGGCGGCGGCAGCGGTATCGGCCCCGGTCTTGAGCGAACCCTTGAGATCCTTCTCCAGCGTCGAGGCAGCGGCGATGGTGTGGCCCTTGGCGTCGTCGATGACCTGCACGTAGATATTCTTCGACGTGCGGTGAACCGACAGACGCGGACGCTCGCCGGCGACTTTCCTGATCTGACGGCGAACGCGCTGTGCGCGGCGCTGTGTGGCTTCCTTGCTACCCATAATGGTCTTCCTTGCCTTCAAAAATCGGGGGCCGCCATATGCGGTAGGCGAAACCGCCTCCCGCGACCGCTCCCCGCGGCGTTACACTTCTTTGGCTTGGTCTTTTCCGAAAAGTCTGCAACTTTTCGGGGGCCAAGCCCACTACTTCTTCTTGCCTTCCTTGCGGACGATCTTCTCGCCAGCGTAGCGGACACCCTTGCCCTTGTAAGGCTCGGGACCACGGTACTCGCGGATCTCCGCGGCGACCTGGCCGACCTGCTGCTTGTCGATGCCGGTCACGGTGATTTCCGTCGGCTTCGGCACGGCGATCGTGACACCAGCCGGCGTCTCATAGACGACGTCGTGGCTGAAGCCAAGGGCGAGTTGCAGGTTCTTGCCCTGCATGGCGGCGCGATAGCCGACGCCGGTGATCTCGAGCTTCTTTTCGAAGCCGTCCTTGACGCCATGCAGGATGTTGACGATCTGCGTGCGCGACATGCCCCACTTGGAGCGGGCCGTCTTGGTCTGGTCGCGCGGCTGGACAGCGATCTCGCTGCCTTCCATCTTGACCAGGACTTCGTCGTTCACCACGAACTTCAGCTCGCCCTTGGGGCCCTTCGCCGTCACGGTCTGGCCGTTGACGGTCGCGGTCACGCCCTGCGGCAGCGAAACGGGTTTCTTTCCAATACGAGACATTTTGTTGTCCTCGTCACTTCTCTTGTTTCAGGTCTCTGTCTTCGGAACGATCCGAAGACCGGATTCCACTTTGCGGTCAGCTGCCAGATCAGAAGATCTGGCAGAGAATCTCGCCGCCGACGTTCTGTTCGCGTGCTTCGTGGTCGGCCATCACGCCCTTCGGTGTCGAAAGGATGGCGATGCCGAGGCCATTGGCGACGTGCGGGATCGACTTGGCCGAGACGTAAACGCGGCGGCCCGGCTTCGAGACGCGGGCGATTTCGCGCACGACCGGCGCACCGTCGAAATACTTCAGCTCGATTTCGATTTCGGACTTGCCGTTGTCGAAGTCGGTCTGGCTGTAGTCGCGGATATAGCCTTCAGCCTTCAGCACGTCGAGGACGCGGGTGCGCAAACGCGAGGCCGGGGTCGAGACACTCGACTTCTTGCGCCCGTAGGCATTGCGGATGCGGGTCAGCATATCGCCGAGAGGATCGCTCAATGACATGTTATGTCCTCCTTACCAGCTCGACTTGACCAGGCCCGGGATCTGGCCGTTGTTGCCGAGATCACGAAGCGCGATGCGCGATACTTTGAGCTTGCGATAGTAGGCACGCGGACGGCCGGTGACTTCGCAGCGGTTGCGGATGCGGATCTTGGCCGAGTTGCGCGGCAGGGCAGCAAGCTTGAGCTGAGCGCGGAAGCGCTCCTCCATCGGCTTGGACTGATCCATGATGATCGCCTTCAGCGCAGCGCGCTTGGGACCGTACTGGTCGGCAAGCTTGCGGCGCCTGTTGTTCTTCTCGACTGAGCTGGTCTTTGCCATTTCAGATTTTTCCTTTTCTCGCTGCCGTTACTGGCGGAAGGGGAAGTTGAAGGCCTTGAGCAATGCCCTGGCTTCGTCGTCCGTCTTCGCAGTCGTACAAACGATGACGTCCATGCCCCAGATCTGATCGACCTTGTCGTAGTTGATCTCCGGGAACACGATGTGCTCCTTGATGCCCATGGCGTAGTTGCCACGGCCATCGAAGCTCTTGGGGTTCAGTCCGCGGAAGTCGCGGACGCGCGGCAGCGCGATGTTCACGAGGCGGTCGAGGAACTCGTACATACGTTCCTTGCGCAGCGTGACCTTGGCGCCGATCGGCATGTTCTCGCGGACCTTGAAGCCAGCGATGGAATTGCGGGCGCGGGTGACGACGGCCTTCTGGCCGGCGATCATTGCCAGGTCTTCGGCCGCGACCGAAGGCTTCTTGGAATCGGCGGTCGCTTCGCCGACGCCCATGTTCAGCACGATCTTGTCGAGGCGCGGAACCTGCATGTCGTTGTCGTAGCCGAACTGCTCCTGCAGCGCCTTGCGGATGGTCTCGTTGTAGACCTGCTTCAGGCGCGGCGTGTTGGCGGCAGTCGCCTGCTTGGTTTGAGACTTAGCCATTGATGACTTCTCCCGAGCGCTTGGCGACGCGCACTTTCTTGCCGTCCTTCTGGAAGGTGAAACCAACGCGGGTCGGCTTGCCATCCTTGGGGTCGGCCAGCGCGATGTTCGACAGATTGATCGGCGCTTCCTTGGTGATGATCCCGCCCTCTTGGGACTGGGTCTGCTTCTGGTGACGACGGATCATATTGACGCCGCGCACCAGCGCGGTGTCATCCTTCGGCTGAACCGAGAGGACTTCGCCCGAACGGCCCTTGTCCTTACCGGCAAGCACGACGACCTTGTCGCCTTTTCTGATCTTTTGCATTGGTCCGGCTCCTTACAGCACTTCAGGCGCGAGCGAGATGATCTTCATGTGGTTCTTGGCGCGGAGTTCGCGCGGAACCGGTCCGAAGATACGCGTGCCGATCGGCTCTTTCTTGTTGTCGACGAGAACGGCCGCGTTCTTGTCGAAACGGATCACGCTGCCGTCCGGGCGGCGGATGTCCTTGGCCGTGCGAACCACGACCGCCTTCATCACATCGCCCTTCTTAACGCGGCCGCGCGGAATGGCCTCCTTGATCGACACCACGATGATGTCGCCCACGGAAGCGTATTTCCGCTTCGAGCCGCCCAGCACCTTGATGCACATGACACGACGCGCGCCGGAATTATCCGCGACGTCGAGGTTTGTTTGCATCTGAATCATGACTGGCCGCCTTCTTCTTTTCTAACGGGACGGGCTCGAAGCCCCTCCCCGGTCTGTCCAAAATTCGTTGTTTACGCCCAGAGGTCAGGCTTGGTCCGAAGACACGACGATCCAGCGCTTGTCCTTGGAAATCGGCTTCGATTCCTGGATGAACACCTGATCACCAACCTTATGGGCGTTGTTCTCGTCGTGCGCCTTGTACTTCTTGGTCATGCGCACGGTCTTCTTCATCACGGGATGCGTGAAGCGCCGTTCGACCTTGACGACAACCGTCTTCTCGTTCTTGTCGCTGACGACGGTGCCCTGCAGAATGCGCTTTGGCATGGTTTTCGTCCTTAAGCCTTCTTGGCCGCGGACTTTTCCGCAGCGATGGTCTTGATACGCGCAATGTCCTTGCGGACCTGCCTCACGCGCGCGGTCTTCTCGAGCTGGCCGGTGGCCTTCTGGAAGCGCAGGTTGAACTGCTCCTTCTTCAGGCTGGCCAGGTCGTCGGTCAGCTGGTCCTGGGTCTTGGTCCGGATGTCTTCGGCTTTCATGATCAGCCCGTCCTTATTCTGCGATGCGCTGTACGAAGCGCGTCCTGACCGAGAGCTTGGCCGCGCCGAGACGCAGCGCCTCACGGGCGGTTTCTTCACTGACGCCGTCGATCTCGAACATGATGCGGCCCGGCTTGACGCGCGCCGCCCAATAGTCGACCGCGCCCTTGCCCTTGCCCATGCGGACTTCGGTCGGCTTCGACGTGACCGGCAGATCCGGGAAAATACGGATCCAGACGCGGCCAGCACGCTTCATTTCGCGAGTGATCGCGCGGCGGGCCGCCTCGATCTCACGCGCGGTGACGCGGTTCGGCTCAAGCGCCTTCAGCCCGAAACCACCGAAATCCAGGTTGGTGCCGCCCTTTGCGGTACCATGGATGCGGCCCTTGAACTGCTTGCGGAACTTTGTGCGCTTTGGCTGCAGCATCGTTCTAACTCCAAATTCCTAAATGTCTCAGGCGTTCTCGCGACGACGACCGCGTTCGCGCTCGCCACCACCGCCGCCATGCGAATGATCACCCTCGGTGGCGCGACGCTCCGAAGCCATCGGGTCGTGCTCGAGGATCTCGCCCTTGAACACCCAGACCTTGACGCCGCAGATGCCGTAAGCCGTATTCGCCTCGGCCGTGCCGTAGTCGACATCGGCGCGCAGCGTGTGCAGCGGCACGCGGCCTTCGCGGTACCATTCCATGCGCGCGATTTCGGCGCCGCCGAGACGGCCCGAGCAGTTGATGCGGATGCCTTCGGCACCGAGACGCATCGCCGACTGCACGGCGCGCTTCATGGCGCGGCGGAACGCGATGCGGCGCTCGAGCTGCTGGGCGATCGACTGGGCGACCAAGGTCGCGTCGATCTCCGGCTTGCGCACCTCGACGATGTTGAGGTGCGTTTCGGACTTCGTCATCTCCATCAGCTTCTTGCGAAGCTTTTCGATGTCGGCGCCCTTCTTGCCGATGATCAGGCCCGGGCGCGCGGCATGGATGGTGACGCGGCACTTCTTGTGCGGGCGCTCGATCACGACCTTCGAGATCGCGGCCTGCTTGAGTTCCTTCTCAAGATACTTGCGGATCTTGATGTCCTCATGCAGCAGCTTGCCGTACTCGCCGGTGTTCGCGAACCAGCGCGAATCCCAGGTGCGGTTGATGCCGAGGCGAAGACCGATCGGATTGACTTTCTGGCCCATTATGCGGCCTCCCCTTTTTCTTCGACTTCACGAACGACGATCGTGAGGTGCGAGAACGGCTTCTCGATACGGCTGGCGCGACCGCGGCCACGAGCGTGGAACCGCTTCATGACGATCGACTTGCCGACATAGGCTTCCGCCACGATCAGCGCGTCGACGTCGAGGTCGTGGTTGTTTTCCGCGTTGGCGATCGCCGACTCCAAGGTCTTCTTGACCGTGCCGGAAATCCGCTTGGCCGAGAATTCCAGGTCGGAAAGCGCTGTCGCGACCTTCTTGCCGCGGATCAGCGCGGCAACCAGGTTCAGCTTCTGCGGGCTGATACGGATCGTGCGCAGAACGGCGCGCGCTTCGTTGTCAGCAAGACTGCGCGGAGCTTTGGCCTTGCCCATGATTATTTCCTCTTCGCCTTCTTATCCGCGCCGTGACCGTAGTAGGTCCGCGTCGGAGCGAATTCACCGAACTTGTGCCCGACCATGTCCTCGTTCACGGAGACGGGAACATGCTTCTGGCCGTTGTAGACACCGAAGGTGAAGCCGACGAACTGCGGCAGGATGGTGGAGCGACGGCTCCACATCTTGATCACCTCATTGCGACCACCTTCACGAACCTTGTCCACCTTCTTGAGAAGGTAACCGTCGATGAAGGGGCCTTTCCAAATAGAACGAGTCACTTGGCGTTACCTCTTCTTAGCTCTTGCGCTGATGGCGCGAGCGCAGGATGAACTTGTCGGTCGCCTTGTTGGACCGCGTCTTCTTGCCCTTGGTCGGCTTGCCCCACGGGGAAACCGGATGGCGACCACCGGAGGTGCGGCCTTCGCCGCCGCCGTGCGGGTGGTCAACCGGGTTCATGGTCACGCCGCGATTGTGCGGACGCTTGCCGCGCCAAACCGTGCGACCGGCCTTGCCGTCGTTGATGTTGCCGTGGTCGGGGTTCGACACGGCACCGACGGTGGCCATGCAGGAGCCGTGAACGACACGCTGCTCGCCCGAGTTGAGGCGCAGGATCGCCATGCCCTGGTCGCGGCCGACGAGCTGGGCGTAACCGCCGGCCGAACGGGCAACCTGGCCGCCCTTGCCCGGCTTCAGCTCGATGTTGTGGACGATCGTGCCAACCGGCATCGAGGCCAACGGCATCGCATTGCCCGGCTTCACGTCGACCGCTTCGCCGGCCACGATCTTGTCGCCGGCGGCAAGGCGCTGCGGGGCGATGATGTAGGACAGCTCGCCGTCGTCGTACTTGATCAGCGCGATGAAGGCGGTGCGGTTCGGATCGTATTCAATGCGCTCGACCGTGCCGACGACGTCGAACTTGCGGCGCTTGAAGTCGATGATGCGGTACGAACGCTTGTGGCCACCACCGATGAAACGGGCGGTGATGCGGCCGTAATTGTTGCGGCCGCCCGACTTGGTCAGGCCTTCGGTCAGGCCCTTGACGGGCTTGCCCTTGTAGAGGCCCGAGCGGTCGACGATGACCAGCTGGCGGGTGCTCGGCGTTACCGGGTTGAATTTTTTCAGTGCCATGTTCTTGTCCTCGCGGCCTTGCTCAGAGACCCGTCGCGACGTCGATCGACTGGCCGTCGGCCAGCGTCACAACCGCCTTCTTGACGTCGCTCTGGCGGCCGATCGTGCCGCGGAAGCGCTTGATCTTGCCCTTGCGGACAAGCGTGTTCACGGCCATCACCTTGACGCCGAACAGCGCTTCGACGGCGGCCTTGATTTCCGGCTTCGACGCCTTCTTGGCGACGTTGAAGACGACCTGATTCTGCTCGGAAGCCATGGTCGACTTTTCGGTGATCGCCGGGCTGACGATCACGTCGTAATGACGAAGGTCGGTCATTTAAAGCGCTCCTCGAGAGCCTCGACGGCGGCCTTGGAAAGGACCAGCGTGCCGCGGCGCAGAATGTCGTAGACGTTGATGCCCTGGATGGGCAGCACGTCGATGTTGGGGATGTTGGTCGCGGCCAGCTTGAAGTTCTGGTCAAGCTCGGCGCCACCAATCACCAGGGCGTTGGTCAGGCCCAGCGTCGCGAAATTCGCGACCAGTGCCTTCGTCTTGGCCTCGGTCAGCTTCAATTCGTCGATGACGATGATCGAAGCGCTCTTGGCCTTGGCCGAGAGGGCGTGCTTGAGGCCAAGCGCGCGAACCTTCTTCGGCAAATCGTGCTCATGGCTGCGAACGACCGGGCCATGGGCCTTGCCGCCGCCGCGGAACTGCGGAGCGCGTGCCGAATGGTGACGGGCGCGGCCCGTACCCTTCTGCTTGTACATCTTGGCGCCGGTGCGCGCGATTTCGGCGCGGCCCTTGGCCTTGTGCGTGCCCTGCTGCTTCTTGGCAAGCTGCCAGCGCACGACGCGCTGCAGGATGTCCTCGCGCGGATCAAGGCCGAAAATCTCCTCGGAGAGTTCCACCTTGCCGGCGTCCTTGCCGCCAAGCGTTGTGATCTTGATATCCATTATTCCGCTCCCTCTGTGGCCGGAGCCTCATTCTTCGTGGCGACGCGGATCGCGGCGGGCTTCGGCGCATTGGCCGGAAGCGCAACCTTGGCAGCGTCGCGAACCAGGATCCAGGCACCCTTGGTGCCGGGAACCGCGCCGCGGATCAGGATCAGGCCGCGATCAGCATCGGTCGAAACGATCTCGACATTCTGCGTGGTGACGCGGGTGTCGCCCATATGGCCGGCCATCTTCTTGCCCTTGAACACCTTGCCGGGGTCCTGGCGCTGGCCGGTCGAGCCGTGCGTACGGTGCGAGACCGAGTTACCGTGGGTCGCGCGGCCACCACCCATGTGGTGGCGCTTGATGACGCCCTGGAAACCCTTGCCGATCGTCGTGCCGGTGACGTCGACCTTCTGGCCGGCGACAAAGTGCTCGACCGTGATCTCGGCGCCGACATCGATCATGTTGTCGGCGGAGACGCGGAACTCGGCGAGCTTCGCCTTCGGCTCGACGGAAGCGGTCGCGAAATGGCCGCGCATCGCCTTCGACGTGTTCTTCACCTTGGCAAGGCCAACGCCGAGCTGAACGGCGGTGTAGCCATTCTTCTCCTGCGTGCGCTGGGCCACGACCTGGCAGTTCTCCATCTGGAGAACGGTGACGGGAACATGTTCCCCGGCATCATTATAGATGCGGGTCATTCCCACCTTCTTTGCAATCACACCTGAACGCATCGGTTCAATTCCTTTAGAGTTCCGGGCCAGGGACACCGCCCCTTACCGCGCTCTCATTCCCTTAGAGCTTGATCTCGACGTCGACGCCGGCGGCCAGATCGAGCTTCATCAAAGCATCGACGGTCTGCGGGGTCGGATCGACGATGTCGAGCAGACGCTTGTGCGTGCGCATCTCGAACTGCTCGCGGCTCTTCTTGTCGACGTGGGGCGACCGGTTCACCGTGAACTTTTCGATCCGCGTCGGCAGCGGAATGGGGCCGCGGACGTTGGCGCCGGTGCGCTTGGCCGTCGACACGATTTCGCGCGTCGAGGCGTCGAGCACCCGGTGGTCAAACGCCTTCAGGCGGATGCGGATATTCTGTCCGTTCATGCGTCACTTCCTTGTTCTGGCGCGGCGCGGGCAACTTCCGCGCCCGCGACAGATCGGTTTAAGTCCAAATTACTCTTTGATGGTGACGACGATGCCGGCACCGACGGTGCGGCCGCCTTCACGGATGGCGAAGCGCAGCTTCTCTTCCATGGC
>NZ_VFVC01000034.1:0-66835 GCF_006441575.1 Mesorhizobium sp. B2-4-12 | reverse complement strand
CGGTCTCTCCTCTTCGAAAAGACGAACGGCCCGGTCGTCGCCGGGCCTTCAGATTGTCAGTCGCGGTGCTCGGGCATGGCTTTCAGCTGGTCCTTGGTCCAGTTGGTCACGGCGTGGACGTCGCCGTCCTCGTCGCGCATGAAATCGAGTTCGCTGGCGGCGACGGCGACCGGCTTGGCGCCGATGCCGAGGAAGCCGCCGACGTCGATGACGACCTGGCTGCCGTGCAGATGGTCGACCGAGCCGATCTTCTCGTCGCGGGGCCCGTAGATGGTGGCGCCTTCGAGCGTGTCCGGGGTCAGTTCGGCCGGGCTCAGCCTGACATGGTTTGTGTGGTCCATGACTTCAATCTCCTTGGTTGGGGGACAGGGTGAACCTCCGAGGCGGCCAAGGGTTCCGATGCAAGTGAAGGAGCTGTCGCCTATGTCGATGACGCCGTCCAGGCAGCCTTCGCCGGTCAGCCTGACTGCCCGGCGGCACCGCGCTTTCATGGCCGGCTTCAGCAATTCGGGGAACCGTGCGCGGCGCCTGTCCGCCCGGAATTGCGTGAAAACAGGGCCGTCAGGATCCGGCGCGCTTCTTCGCCTCCAGGTTGCGCGCGGCCTGTTCGATCGCGGCGCGGTCGCTGCCCAGGCGGTCGAGCAGTGCCTGCGCCTCGTCGCCCGATATGCCGGTTCGCATGGCGAGATCCTCCACCGCCAGCACGTCCGAGCTGGCGATCTCGCGGGTCTGAGGCAATGCGTCGCCGGCCGTCAGCGGCCGCGCGGCCTCCCTGTCGATCTCCATCTCGGCCTGGTGCCAGTGCCGCTCGTGGTCGCCATGCACGCCGCCTTCGCGCTGCCAGATCTGGTAGGCGCGCTCGCGGATCCTGTCGTTCCTGTCGTCGCTCATATCAGTTCCTCCACCGTGTGGGGAATGAACGCCGCGCCGAGGCGAACGATCCAAAAAATCTGCGTGATCGGGAAGGCGCCGGCGCCTTTCATCGCCATCGGGCCCGCTACTCGCATTGCCGTCTCGGCCCGCCCGAATATGGCTGGTAGCTGTTGTCCTCCGGCCGGTAGGAGCGGTAGCGGCTGAAACAGCTATCGACATGGTCGGCGGAAGGCTCCGCCGCGGCGGCCGAACCGGCGCCGCCCGCCTCGACATAGCTGACTTCGGCCGAAGGCTGCGCGGACTGGTCGCCGGCATCGAGGTAGGGCGAGTTGCAGGTGCGCTGCCGTCCGCTGTAGGACATGTAGCTGTTGTCGTCCGGATTGTACGAGCGGTAGTGGCTGGCGCACCATTGGACATGCGACGGCGGCAGCGCGGCCTGCCTTTCGGCCGCCACCGGCGGAACCGCGCTTGTCACGGTCGGGTCGGGCGCCGGCTCTTTGGGGGCCAGGTCAGTCGGCGCGGGCTGGTCGGCCGGCACGCGTTCGAGATTTTGCGCCGCCTTGTCCACCGGCCGCGCGTTTCTTGTCCACAGCTCCGACACGCTGACGGTCGGCCTTGCCTCATGCGGGGCTTTGGCGGCAAGCAGCCAGGCGGCGAAGCCCAGCCCGCTGCCGAAAACGGCAAGAGTCAAGACGAAGCCGCAGACCAGTCCAAAAATCGCTTTCACGTCACCCTCCGTAAGCCCTCGCTCATAAAATGCGGAGCATCAAGGCTGGTTCCAGCAAAGTGCGTGCTGCAAACGCCGGCAGGCGGGTGAGGGGCAGCGCCGACTTCGGCAACTGGCCATCCGAAGCAACTATCCTGGCCCTTGATGACGTCGGGGCGCCAGCAATGCCGCCACCATGTCCTTGTCGCGCTGCCGCTGCCCTAGATAGAGGGCCAGCAGACAGTCCAGCGAAATTTTGCCGGCGCCGGCGATGGCCAGCACGAACATGCCGCCTGATATCGCCAGGTCCTTTTCGAAATGCAGCAGCTCGTTCCGGCTGGCGAAGTTGGCGTGGAACAGCGTGGCCGTGGCCAGGCAGAACAGGCCGAGTCCGATGGCCCCCAGCCGCGTCAGCAGGCCGGATGCGATAGAGAGCCCTGCCCCGAGTTGCAGCGCGATGGTGGCAATGAACAGCGGCAGGCCGACGCCAAGCGCTGCCATCGCCTTTGCGGCGGCGTCGAAATGGGTGGCCAGCGTGGCGCCCTCATGCAGGAAGATGAGGGCAAGCAGCAACCGGCCGGCGAGCAGGGCCGCGTCCCCCAGGTACAGCTTGGTGACGAGGCCGTGCAGCCTCGCGGCGGATTCGGTCGGTATCATGGTCAGCCTCCATTTTTGCTAAAGGGCCGGAGCCGGCGCGAGGGAGAGGATGCCGGCTCCGGCAATGGGCGCCAGCCACGAGCGCCCAAACTTTGTGGGGACTGGCGTCGGCGCCAAGGCCTCCTCATCCGGCCGCTTCGCGGCCACCTTCTCCCCACGTCCTTGGGCAGGGCAATCGCATATGGGCCCAGGCTTTCGCCCTACGAGTACCCCCACTCCTATCCCTCCCGCAAGTGGTCCCGCGAGGGGAGAGAAAAGGCCGTTGCTACTTCGTCACCTTGGTGTCGATGGCCTGCTGCAGGTCGGAAAGCTCGTCGCAGCCGGCGGGGCACAGTTTTTGCAGCGATGCCAGTTGCTCCCTGGCCTTGTCCATGTCGCCGGTTTCGACATAGAGCTCGCCCAGATATTCGCGGGCCGCCTTGTGGTCGGGCTTCAGCTCCAGCGCCTTGCCGTAGTAAGTCAGCGCCGTCTTGGTGTCGCCGGTCTTGCGCAGCGTGAAGCCGAGCAGATTGTAGACATCGGCCTGCTGATTGTCCTGCGCGAGATCGCGCAGGTCGGCCAGCGCGCCCTTGTAGTCCTTGGCGTCGATCTTGGCCTTGACGGCGGTGAGGTCCGGCGCATCGGCGCCTTCTACGTCATCCACCGCATAGGCCGGCATGATCGTGGCGACGGGAACGACGGTCAGCACGGCAATGGCGCCGAGCAGGCCGAACAGGGCGTTTCTGCCCAAAAGAGACTGTTTCATTGTCTTTCTCGCTTTGATTGAGTGCCAGCATCGCGAGACCGTTTCGAAATTCGCTCTGGCGAGTCATATGATGATGGTTTCGAGAACCGTGGCGCAGCGGACGTTTGGGTCCGGAAGCAACGGAAGCGGGGAAAACGCCTTCATATGGCCGCCAGAGTAGGGTTTCCAAACGGTCTCAAATTTGAACCGGGATGAAGCCATAGGCACCGCCGTCCTTGACGAAGACGCCGGTGCCCGGGAACGGGAAGTGCGAACCGCAGACGCGGATGTTGTCCGCGATCACCCGGTCGATGATCTTGTGACGCGTGGTGATGGCGGTCGGCCCATCCTGGTCGTAGCTGCCCTGCCACTCCGGATGCGGCGCGAGAAGCGCCGGCACATACATGGTGTCGGCCGAGACCATGCACTGCTCCTTGCCGGAACTGGCGAGGTACACCGAGTGGCCTGGCGTATGGCCGGGTGCCGCGATGATCTGGATGCCGGGCGCGACCTCGGCGCCATCCTCGACCAACTTCCAGTTCTTCCATTTGGGGAAGTTTTCGGCGATGCGCTTGCCCGCCGGCTTGCGGCCTTCCGGCAGCTTCGCCAGCCGGCTGGGGTCGGTCCACCAGTTGTATTCGGTGGCGTTGACGATCAGCTCGGCATTGGGGAACACCGGCGTGTTGGTGCCCTTCTCCATCAGGCCCCAGACATGGTCGGGGTGGAAATGCGAGATCATAATGGTGTCGATCGCCTTGTAGTCGATGCCGGCGGCCGCCATGTTGGCCGGCAGATGCGTGGCATTGGTCTGCCACTGGCCGACGCCCGAGCCGGCATCCATCATGATCAGCCGGCCGCCCATCTTCAGCACGACGACGGTGAGCGGAATGGGCATGAAGTCGGTGGTCAGCCCCGCCTTGGCGAGCGCCGCCTTGGTGTCGTCGACCGAGACACCCTTGATGAAGGCCGGATCGTGCGGCTTGCGCCAGATGCCGTCGTAGACGGCGGTGACCTCGATGTCGCCGACCGTGTATTTGTAGAAGCCGACGCTGGGTTCCACCAGCGTTTCGGCGAAAGCGGGGTGAGTGAATTCAAGCTTGCCGGCAAGGCCGAAGGCGGCAGCGGCGGCGGCGGACTGAAGCACTGTGCGGCGTGTCATGCTGAACATTGGGATCTCCTCTGGTGAGTGGTGGCTGTCACGGATGGAAATGGCGGAGGCCCCTGCCCTCCGCCGCTGATTGCGGATCGGGGCCGGAATCGTCGGGATCCGGTGCAGGCCCCATGAACTCAGTTGCCCCAGATGCCCTGGCCTGGCTCCTCCGCATCGGATTCATCGCCGCCCGCGCACCGTGCCGAACCATCTCTGGCTATCGGATCGAGGCGGTGTGGCGGCGGCGGCCGGCTCGGCGCGGCGCCCCGGAAGATGGGCGCTGCCGGCAAAGGCCGAACTCGAGGCAAGCAGCATCGCAGCCACGCTGAGAGCGAGCTTGGTCATTTCGGTAAGTTCCTTTCCCGTTTCCTCGGCGCGGGCCGCTGAAATGGCCCCGCTGTAGGGAAGACCCGGCAAGACCGCGCTTTATTCCCGGCTGCGACGAGATTTTTTGGAAGGCTGGAATCTGGTGGCAGCGGCCATGCGGAGAGGGCGCCCAGACACAATCCAGAAACAATATTCAACAGTTCGGAAAAACTGGCGAAAAGATCGGATGGCATAACCATCCCTCAGCGACCGGAAATTGGCCGCCGCGCGGGCGAACGGGGTTTGGTACGGGGCAATGCAACGAGGTTCGAACGGAAGGATGGGGGTGCTGTTCTGCATGGCGCGCGCCGCCGGCAGCGCCGAGGCGATGTGCTCCGTGCCCTGCTCCCGAACATGTGAAGACAGAGCGCCGAATATGTGATATCGGGCCGGCCAAAGAGGGGTGCGACTCGGCGGTCATCGATCGCCGGTCGGAATTCCAGGCTCTTCCAATATGGAAGCGCCAGTCATTCCACCTCCATCAACAACGGTCAAATTGCAGCGGCGGCACAGCCGAATGCCTGCCGGCGCGGCGGCATGAGCGAGATGTGCCTGTTCGGTCAGGACGAGAAAGTTTTGGAAATGGATCACGGTGTCGATGTCGCCGAACTGGACAGGGAGATATCGGGCGGAGACCCCGAAGGGGCTCGCCTGGACAGCGTCGATGCACTTGTAAGGATTGCCTCCGGTTCCGGCACGGATAAACGCGCCCAGATTTTGACGGGCGCCGATTTCGCCCGGCAGGGTCAGCCCGGTGAGCGGCTCGATGCGGTCTTCGAACAGCTCGCCGCGACGTTCTCCACCTTGCCGGCGGTGATCTCCGGGGGGCGTGTCTGGACCTACGAAGAAATGGACAAGCGCGCCAACCAGTTCGCGCGCCTGCTGATCGAACGCGGCGTGCGGCCCGGTCACCGGGTTGGGCTTATCCTCGACCGGTCGGCGGAAACCTATGTCGCCCTGCTCGGCGTGATGAAGGCGGGCGCGGCCTTCGTGCCGCTGGCCACCGCCTTTCCCGAAGAGCGCATGTCGCTCATCATCGAGGACGCCAGCTTGGGGCTGATCGTCACCATCGCCGCCTACGCGTCGCGGGCCGAACTTCTGCCCGTCCCCTATGTGCTGATCGACAGCGCCGCAGCCGAGATTGCCGCACGGTCCGACGCGCCGCTGCCGCCGCCTGCGGCGGCATCATCCGACGACACCTGCTACATTCTCTACACGTCGGGCACCACCGGCCGGCCCAAGGGCGTGGTCATCAAGCACCAGAGCTTCGTCAACTTCATCCGGGTAGCCGCCGCTTCCTACGGATACCGGCCGGGCGACCGCGTCTACCAGGGCATGACCATCGCCTTCGACTTTTCGGCCGAGGAGATCTGGGTGCCGTTCGCCGCCGGCGCGACCGTCGTGCCGGCGCCGGGCCAGCTGCCGCTGGTAGGCGAGGAGCTCGCGGATTTCCTGCGCCATCATGACATCACCTGCATGGCCTGCAGCCCGACGCTGCTGTCGTCCATGACCAGCGACGTGCCCAGCCTGCGCACGCTGCTGGTCGGCGGCGAGGCCTGCCCGCACAATCTGGTGGTGCGCTGGTCGAAGCCGGGCCGGCAGATCCTCAACACCTATGGCCCGACCGAGGCGACCGTCACGGCGACGATGGCCGCGCTGACGCCGGACAGTCCGGTGACCATCGGCGCGCCGCTGCCCACCTATTCGATCGTCATCCTCGACCCGTCCCTGCCGCAACTCGCCGAGCCCGGCGAACTGGGCGAGATCGGCATAGCCGGCATCGGGCTCGCAGTCGGCTATCTCAACAGGCAGGACCTGACGGAACAGAAGTTCATCGCCGATTTTGTCGGCCTGCCGAACAATCCGTCGAAACGCATCTACCGCACCGGCGACCTTGGCCGGATCAACGACAATGGCGAGATCGAGTATAACGGGCGCATCGACACCCAGGTGAAGATCCGGGGCTATCGCATTGAACTCGGTGAGATCGAGGCGGTGCTGCTGGACCAGCCGGAGATCGCGCAGGCCGCCGTCACCACCTGGGAGATCGAGCCCGGCCGCGTCGAGCTCGTCGCCTACTACGCGCCCAAGGCCGGCCAGCCGCCGCTGTCGCGCGCCGACATTGCCCAGACGATGAAGCGGCGCCTGCCGGACTACATGGTGCCCTCCTATCTGGAGGAACTGCCGGCGATCCCCATGACGGTTTCCAACAAGGTCGACCTGCGCCAGCTGCCGAAGCCGACAAGTGTGCGGCTTTCGGCCGGCCGCACGATGGTGGCGCCCGGCAATGACGACGAGCGCTTCCTGGCCGATGCGCTGTGCGCCGTGCTGAAATTCGATGACGTGTCCGTCGAGGACAATTTCTTCGACGATCTCGGCGCCAACTCGCTGCTCATGGCCCATTTCTGCGCGCGCGTGCGCACCAGGAAGGAATGGGCCACGACCTCCATGCGCGACATCTATCTCTACCCGACGGTGGCGCGCCTGGCCAAGCACCTGCGCGTGCCGGAAGAGATGACGACGGCCACCAACGAGCCCGTCCTCACCCGCCAGGCATCGAATTTCGCCTACTGGACCTGTGGAATGGCGCAGCTGCTGTTTTACGGGGTCTACAGCTATCTAGCGCTCTGGGCGGTCAATCACGGGCTCAACTGGGTCTATGACGCGCTCGACGACCCGGTCCAGCTCTATCTGCGCTGCGTGGCGCTTTCGGCCGGTGTGTTCTTCGGCATGTCGGGCTTCGCCGTCGCCGCCAAATGGCTGTTGGTCGGCCGCTGGAAGGCCGAGGCGTTCCCGATCTGGGGCCTGCGCTATTATCGCTTCTGGGTGGTCAAGACGTTGATCCGCTCGGCGCCGGTCGTCCTGTTCCGCGGCAGCCCGCTCTACAGCCTCTATCTGCAGCTGCTGGGAACAAGGATCGGCAAGAACGCGGTCATCGAATCCCGCTCCGTGCCGGTCTGCACCGATCTGATCTCCATCGGCGCCCGGACCATCCTGCGCAAGGAATCGATGATCCTCGGCTACCGCGCCCAGTCCGGCTACATCCACACCGGACCGCTGACCATCGGCCGCGATGCCTTCGTCGGCGTCGGCTGCACGATCGACATCGACACCTCGATCGGCGACGGCGGCCAGCTCGGCCATTCTTCCTCGCTGCAGCGCGGGCAAAGCATTCCCGACGGCGAGCACTGGCATGGGTCGCCGGCCGTGCCGACCACGGCGGACTATTGCAAGATGCGCAACGTCAATCCGTCCAACATCCGCCGCTTCCTCTTCGAGGCGGCGCATCTGGTCGGCCTGTTTGCCATCGTCACCCCCCTGCCGCTGCTGTTCCACAGCTACTGGGAAAATGTCGGCGACGACTATCAGGAGACGATCGGCGTGGTCGCGATCGGCACCACGGTCACGCTCTTCGGCTATATCGCCGCCGCCTTCCTCGCCGCGACGCTGATACCGCGCCTGACGAACCTGATCCTGAAGCCAGGCCGCACCTACACGCTCTACGGCTTCCGCTACTGGCTGCAGACCGTCGCCGAATTCACCAGCAATTCCCGCGTGCTCGGGCTGTTGTTCGGCGACAGCTCGGCGATCGTGCACTACATGCGCGCCATCGGCTGGAAGCTGAACAAGGTGGTGCAGACCGGCTCCAACTTCGGCTCCAACCAGCAGCACGAAAACCCGCTTCTGTGCGAGATCGGCACCCAGACCATGGTGTCGGACGGGCTGTTCATGATCAACATGCACAAATCCGCCACCGCCTTCAGGCTGGAGCCGACGAAGATCGGCGAACGCAACTATCTCGGCAACAACATCTACTATCCGCCGGATGGACGCACGGGCGACAACTGCCTGCTCGGCACCAAGGTGATGATTCCGGTCGACGGGCCGTTGCGCGAGAATGTCGGGCTCCTGGGCTCGCCTCCCTTCGAAATCCCCCGCATGGTGAACCGCGACAAGGAGCTTATCGCCGGCATCGACGAGGAAGACCGGCGCCAGCGCATCCCGCACAAGAACCTGCACAATCTGGTGACGGTGCTCCTGTTCGTGGCGGTCCAATGGGTCATGCTGTTCGCCACGCTAGCGATCTGGGACCGCGCGCTGAACTACTATACCGAATGGGCCGAGGTCGCGCTCTTCGTCGCCGTGCTCTTGACGTCCGCGATCACCATTCCGTTCTACATCCTGATCGAGCGGGCCAGTCTCGGCTTCGGCAGGCTGAAGCCGCGGATGACGACGATCTACGATGTCACGTTCTGGCGCCACGAACGCCACTGGAAGCTTGCGGATTCGCCGATCGTGCGCCTGTTCAGCGGCACGCCTTTCCGGCCGATGATCCTGCGCCTGCTGGGTGTCAAGATGGGCAAGCGCGTCTATGACGGCGGCGCCAACCTGACCGAACGCTCCCTGGTGGAGATCGGCGACGACGTCACCCTCAACGAGGGCTGCGTCATCCAGGCCCACTCGCTGGAAGAAGGTGCGTTCAAGTCCGACTATATCCGCATCGGCAAGGGCTGCACGCTCGGACCCTCCGCCTTTGTCCATTACGGTGTCGTGATGGGCGAAGGCTCGGTGGCCGATGTCGACGCCTTCGTGATGAAGGGCGAGGAGTTGGAGCCCTATTCCATCTGGCGCGGCAACCCGGCCAAGCTGCACCGGTTCGTGGAACCGGTCACGGACGGTGGCGCCAAGGCCTCCGCTTGAGGCCCGGCATGGCCGTCCGACGGGCGGATCTCGATACCCCGGGGACCGGGCCGTGACGGACCGGCCGGCCAACACCTTGGATATCCGTCTCGCGCCGGTGACCAAGGCCAACCGGGCCCTGGTCGCGTCGCTGGAACTGGCCCCGGACCAGGTGGATTTTGTCGCGAGCAATGCGGAGTCGCTGAAGGAGGCGAGATCCGACCGGGATGCAAGGCCCCGCGTCGTGATGGCCGGCGACCGTGTCGTCGGCTTCCTGATGTACGAGGCGCCCGACGATGACGACGAGGCGCGCATCTACCGCTTCATGATCGACCGCGCCTGGCAGGGCAGAGGCTACGGCAAGGCCGCGTTGCGCCAGGTGCTGGACGAGATCGCCGGGCTCGGCCATGTCGGGCACGTTTCGATTTGCTACGAACCGGAGAACGAAGCGGCGCGCCGGCTCTATCGCGCCGCCGGTTTCGTCGAGGAAGGTCTCGACGAGGACGGCGAAATGATCGCCGACCTCGTCCTGCCGGCGGACGGTCGTTGACGCGGCCGCCCTCCGCCGAAGGCGCGCTGCTCGAGGCCATGGCGGCAATCGCGCCCGGGGATATCCGAACCGGATGCCGGTTGATACGCGAGGCTGACGAAACCCATCTGATGCCCGAGGAAGCGCGTTCCATCCCCGCGCGCCAGCCGGCCATGCGGCGCGCCAGCGGAGCGGCGCGCTTGGTCGCGCACAAGCTGCTGGCCGATATCGGCATCCGCGACGTCGCCATCTTGCGCGCGCCGTCGGGCGCTCCGGTCTGGCCGCGCGGCATAACGGGTTCGCTCGCCCATGACGACGAGATGGCCGTGGCGGCGGTCGCACCTGTTGGCCGCATCCGCTCGTTGGGCATCGACGTCGAGCCCGCCCAACCCCTGCCGGACGACATTTTCGAAATCGTCTCGACAAATGCCGATCAGATCGGCACTACCGACCGGCAGCTTGCCGGCCGCATCCTCTTCTGCGCCAAGGAGGCGGTCTACAAGGCGGCCTATCCGCTCGATCGCCAGATCCTCGGCTACGAGGATATCGCCGTGGACCTCGGCACGGGCCGCGCGATGACGAGGACGGGCCGCAAGGTCAGCCTCGCCTACTGCGCCGCCCCGCGCGTGGTGGTTTTGGCCTTTGTTGGCGGTGATGACGTTTAGGGTCGGGCGCGATTATTCCTGCCGCGCTACTGCGTCATAAGCTTCTGGCTGACGGCAGCAATTTTTTGCGTTGGCGCTGCCCTCACTGTCCTGCCGGACATCTCTCCCCGTAAACGGGCGAGAGAGCTGGCCGCAATGCTGGCTCCAAGTTGGCGATTGGCGAAATCGGCGACGAGCGCCCCTCTCCCCGTCACTGTACGGGGAGGTGAGGCGTGGTCCGCGCACCGGACGAAAAGCCAACTGCTTGGCTTTTCGAGCGACGAACGCCGGCAGGCAGATGAGGGGCGGCGCTGAACGCCGGCGATTATGGATGGTCGCTATGACGCCGCAGGAAAGCCTTCCGGCGTCACGAGCCGGCAGCGGGTTTCTTCGAAGACTGGTCCTCCCGCTCGCCGACGATCTCCCGATAATCTCTCACCGCGCCATCCAGCCCGCGTATGCGCCAGCTCTGCCCGTCCCGTGCCTCGACGTGACACGGCCCGAGCGGCACCTTGCCGCCGCCTTCCGGCAGGTCGAGCACATAGACCGGGTTGCAAATGCCGGACAGCCGCGCCCTCAGCGCTTCCACCAGCGCCTGCCCTTCGGCGATCGTGGTGCGCCTGTGCGCCATGCCGCGCGCCAGGTCGCCATGGTGCAGATAATAGGGCTTGACGCCGAGCCGGTACATCAGCTCGCGGCACAGTTCTTCAAGCGCCTCGACATTGTCGTTGACGCCTTTCAGCAGGACGCTCTGGTTGAGCAGCACGAAGCCCGCCTGCCGCATCGTCCGGCAGGCTGCCTCGGCAGCGTCCGTGATCTCCCGCGCGTGATTGAAGTGGGTGACGACGGTGACCATCAGCCGGCCTTGCAGCGCTTCGACCAGCCCCGATGTGATGCGCGAAGGCAAAGCCACCGGCACGCGTGTGTGGATGCGCAGGAGCCGCACATGGGCAATGGCCTCGATGCGGGCGCGGATCTCGGCCAGCGCCTTGTCAGGCAGCGACAGCGGATCGCCGCCAGTTAGGATCACCTCGCGGATCTCGGAATGAGCTGCGATATAGGCCAACGCCGGCTCCAGCGCCTCGCGCGTATAGCCACGGCCGATCGAGGTCAGCGATTCCTTGCGGAAACAGAACCGGCAATAGACCGCGCATTGATAGGTCGGGAACAACAGCACCCGGTCGGCATGGCGGTGCGTCAGCCTGGGCACCGGGCTGAACTCGTGATCGGCGATGGGATCGCCAAGCTCGCCCTCCGCCTCCTCCAACTCCCCCGGCGACGGGATCACCTGCGCGCGGATCGGATCGGCGGGGTCGTTCCAGTCGATCAGGTCGAGATAGGCTTTCGGCGCGCGCACCTTGTGGCGGCTGGCGGCTTCCCGCGCGGCTTCGCGCTCGGCGGGCGACAGCGGCAGGGAGGCCAGGTCGCTCACATGGCGCACCCCCTGGCGGACATCGTCCTGCCAGATTGTGTCGGCGGTCGGCGCGCGGGTGGCATTTTTGAGGTCGATCATCGGGGTCTCGGGCTGTTCGCGCGGACCTATCGGCCGGATGGACGGCCGGGTCAACCACCCGTCGCATCGACTTGTCATCCGCGGCGTTCCCGCCCACCCCCCTCTGTTTGCCGGGCAGAGGGGGGTGCGACGGAACACCAGCCTCGCCGGATACACCGCACCTAGCCGGCGGTTTGGCGCATTGCGTCCATCGCCACGAAAGCAGTTTCGATGCTTTCAAAACTCAGCTCCGGATAAAGCGCGCCCGCTTCAGGATTGGCCGTTTCCAGCGCCGTCTCGCCACGGATCCAGAACGCCCGCAGCAATCCGAGGCCGGGGACTGCCGCGATCATCCTCTCCAGCTCTTCCGCGCTCTGCCGCACGATGCGCGGCGAACGGCCGCTCACGCGCCGCCACAGATCGATCATCGCGCTTTGCGTGATCCTGTTCTGCGCGATGCGGATTTCACTGCGGACAGCACCGGGATCCTCCAGCGCGCGCATGGTGACGGCGGCGATGTCCTTTTCGCTCACGAATGTCGCCGGCACATTGCCGTCGCCATAGAGCGTCACCTCGTCCGGCGGCAGGGGCGTCGAACCGAAGCGCGTCAGGTCGCCCAGTGTCGCCACCCAGGTCGAGAAGAACCCGTTGGTGTAGATCACCGTATAGGGCAGATCGGCCTCCCTGACCGCATCGAAGATGGCTCTCTTGAGGTCGAGCGGTTCGATCGAGCCCGGCGCGGCGGCGGCAAAGTCGAGGCCGAAGCCGGCGGAAGGCACATAGCGTGAAACGCCCGCGTCCTTGACGGCGCGCACCAGCGTCATCTCGCTGGCCGAACCGACATGCACCGAGCTGATAACGCGATCGGCCTTGCCGACGGCGCGCACAAGGCTGTCATAGTCGTCGAGATCGCCGACATGGACCGTGGCGCCGAGCTCCTTCAGCGGGCGCATCCGCTCTTCATTGCCCGCAGTTGCCGGCCGGACCAGCACATGGACGCTGTCGCCGTTGCGCGCGCTGGCCTTGGCGATCTCGCCGCCGAGCAGCCCGGTGGCGCCGATGATAAGGGTGCTGGTCATATCCCCCTCCCATTGCCAAGGATGGAGCCGTCCCAGTCGCGCTCCAGGCCGATGTCGCGCAAACGGTGGTCTGAAAGCCGGGAAATCCGGCGCAGCGTGCGGCGGCGCTCGAATGTTGCGGCACTGCGCCTGGCAAGGCCGCTTATCGCGGCGCCGATGGGTCCAAGGGTCAAGGTCATTGTCCGTCTCCTGTTTCACTGTGCGCAAGCGCGCCGGTGCCGCCGCGAGGGCGAGCGTGACGATTGCTCACACTGTGATTGGTCATTTCAGCGCATCCGGTGTTCCGAAGGCCGATCTGGATGCGCGCTACACCTGGATATTGGGTGTTTTCGGGCTGGACGACAAACGACTCTTTGTGCAGGATTTGTGAGCAACGCTCACAGATCGAGATCATGCCGCGCCGACTGCCACCTCTAACCGCCCTGCCCGCCTTCGACGCTGCCGCCAGGCATTTGAGTTTTTCCAAGGCGGCGGAAGAGCTCAACCTCACCCATGGCGCGGTCAGCCGCGCCGTCCGCAACATAGAAGGCAGGCTTGGCATCCAGCTTTTCGATCGCGGGACAAGGTCCGTACGCCTGACAACCGTGGGCGCTGCCTATGCGGTGGAGGTCGGCAAGGCGCTCGACCGGATCGCCGCCGCGACCATCGCCGCCACTCCCGACCGCTCGACGCGCATCCTGAATGTCAGCACGTCGGACGGCTTTGCCGGCCGCTGGCTGGTGCCTAGGCTGCACCGCTTCCACCGCGCCAACGCCGACATCGACGTGCGGCTCTCCACCTCCGGTGTGCTCGCCGATTTCGTCAGCGACGGCATCGACATCGCCATCCGTTACGGCCGGGGCGGCTATGCCGGCGTGACGGCTGAATTTCTTGCCGACGAGGAGGTCTTCCCCGTCTGCAGCCCGGAACTCCTGCAAGGCGAACATCCGTTGCGCCAGCCTGGGGATTTGCGGCATCACAAGCTGATCCACGATGCCTTTCGCATCGACTGGGCGACATGGCTGCAGCAGGCCGGCGTCGAGGACATCGACCCCAAGCGCGGCGTGCGCTTCGATTCCGCCACCTTCGCAGTGGAGGCCGCCGTGCATGGCGAAGGCGTGCTGCTCGGCCGCAGCGCGCTTGTCTCGGCCGACCTTGCGGCCGGACGGTTGGTACGGCCGTTCAGTCTCGCGCTGAAATCCGCCGCCCGCTACTACGTCGTCTACCCCGAGGGGGCACTGCGCCAGAAGAAGGTCCGGGCGTTCCGCGACTGGCTGTTCGCCGAGATCGCGGTAGACTGGGCCGGTGCGACAAGCAGCTAAGTAGCCAATGGCAGCACGTGCCTTATCCAGGCGCCGCGCTATCGCTTCGAGAAGGACCTTGCCGACGGCACGCTCGTCGAGGTGCCGGCCGGCTACCCACCCTCGCCGACGCCGCTGTCGGCGCTCTACCCGCAGAACCGGCAGCTCTCGCCGCGCCTGCGCGTGTTCCTCGACTGGGCGGCGCGCATCTTCGCCGAGGCGAACCTGTAAGCGGCTCCGCGACTCGTACCCCTGCCCGCCGCGCTCGGACCGGCCAGGCGCTGCGCAGCGTGCCTCCTCTGCCGCGGCTTCGACCGAGCCGACATCGAGGCGCCGCAAATGCAGCGTCTTCATCACTATGAAGGGGGACGCGAGCCGGCGGCCGTGAGATGATGTCTGGCAAGGCAAACACACGCTTGCCCGAAACCCAGGCCGCAAAAGGCGGACCTGTCCAGGTCTGGTCGCCATGAGCGGATTGATGCTCCCGACACTTGAGAGGCCTTTCCCGTTCGGCCGCGGCATCGCCGAACACAGCCGCCGCCGTCACCGCCTGCGAAAGATGTTCCGAGACGGAAATCGGAGGCTGCGATGAAGCGCCTCTGTCTCATGCTTGGCTGTCTTCTGCTGGGTCTCTTGCCGGCCGGCAGCACTCTGGCGGCCGGCGCGGTCTTCTTCGGCGATGATGAGTCCTATGGTTGGTGCTCCGGCTACACAAGCAGGGAAGCCGCGCGTAAATGCGCGCTCGAGCAATGCAAGGGAGCAGAAGGCGTCAATTGCCAGCTGGCTTTGGAATGCCAGGGCGGATGGGGGGCGGTCGCCACGGGCGACAATGGCGGCTATGGCATAGCCTGTGAGGCCTCCATGGAGGTCAACGCACGCATTCAGGCCCAACTGGCATGCACCTTCGCGGTGAAAGGCTTGTGCCACACGCAAACCACCTTCTCCGAGCGCAATCAGTCCATCAGCCAGGAGGAGAACGCGCTGTTTGACCGCACGATTTTCGCGCAGGTCCTGCTGCTCAAACTGGGTTACTACAAGGGCCGGATCGACGCCCACGCGGGATCGGATACAAGGAGCGCGTTGAAGTCGTTTCAAAGCCAGGCAGGCTTGCCGGTTACCGGCGAACCCGACGAGAAAACGCTCGACCAACTGACGGCCAAGCTCGGCGGCGCCGGCGCGCTCGTGGCAGCCATCCTGGAGGGGAATCGCGATGTCGACACTTCGGACTGGCACATAAAAACGGCAGCGCCGCGCGCCGAGGCCGTGCAGCCATCGACGTCGCAGAACATACCGACCTCCCCGCTCGACGCATTCGGCGTGAACGAGGAGGCCCTGAACGGTGCCCTGTCGGAAGGCATCGGCAACATCAATGGCCAGACGGGCAATAATTTCAGTTTCCAGGGAACTTTCACCTGCGGCCGCCTGGCGGGCGACAGCAAGATCAGGTGCACGGCGACGGTGACCGATCCGGCCAGCCCGGAAGCGGATGTCGTCGATCTCTACCATGTCGATGGATCGGACGTATTCGCGCAAATGGAGGCGATGGCCGACAAGAGGTCGCGCGAGGAAGGCGGCGCCGACCATCTCGACAGGAAGTCGCAGGCGACGTTCACGACCAAGGACGGAGAAAAACGGGTGGTCGATTTCGGTTGCGTGCAGCACTTCGGAGACCGCGTCTCGCACGGCATCTGCTATATCGAAGTCACGAAAAGCATCGGCTTGATGACGACCGTGGCGCCGCCGTCGCCAAATCGCGATCCGGGCGGCGTGAAAGCCACGGACGATGGAACAGCCGAAATGCAAAGAGCGTTCGACCTGTTGGGAGGAATGTCGCTCGCCCTGCTCGACGTCGCGTTGAAGAAGTAGGGACCCGTCTTAGCCCGCCGACGCCCTCGACAAGGAGATGGGGGTCGATCGTTGCCCATCGGCGCCATCTAATGCCATTGTCGCCGCGACAGCGCGCCATGCGACGTCGGCGAAGCGCCGTGCCTCTTTCAGCTTCGGTGCTATATTACCGCAGTGACCCTGCCCGCTTTATTGAGGCGACAACTGACTTGCGCTTGCCGAACTTCGATGCCGCCCTGTCTTGCATAGTCTATTCGCACCTTGATCGGCGCCGTGAGTACACCTCCACGGTGGTGCAAGGCACCCGCGCTGACGGCATTGACACGCACGGCGCCAAGCGGCTTCGCGGCGGACATGATCGCGGCACGGCAGGCTCGCGCGATCGCGGTTGGCTTGCCGGGTTTCGCTGTAACGGGCTCCAGTGATCGAAGGGGATATCCCGGGGTGGGTTCGCCCTCGCCGGCTTTGGAAGGCCTGAGGATGGGCGGCAGGAAATTCGATTGCCTGGCGGCCTTGGCGGAGGCAGTGGCTGTCGTAGCCGCGGCCGGCTTGGCAGCGGCCGGCTTGCCGGGCGCGGTCGCCGAACCGTTTTCGGCGGGCGGGGCGTTGCCGAGGCCGATACCCCTCGAAACGCTTCCGCTGGGGTTGCCAACGTTGCCGCTGGCACCAACGCCCGCGGCGGGTGATCCGTTACCGACGCCGACCGACGCGCCGACGTTTGCTCCGCCTGCACCGCCCACGTTCGTGCCCACCCCCACGGATCCGCCTTGCGAACCGACGCTCGCTCCAGCGCCGTCCCCGAGGCCGCCAACCTTACCGCCTATGCCTGCATCGAGAGCCGAGGCGGGGCCAATTGCGACACCGATCGCCAACGCGGCGGCGAAGTACTCTTTCATCTTCGTCCTCCCCTGCGGGATGCATGTCGCTCGCTCGCCTTTCACTGCGCAGGTGGTCGGGTTGGGAGCAATGCAATGGGAAGAGCAGTGGTTGCCAGCAACACAGGTTGCGGAGGCTTTGGACCCTTCACTTTCTGTTTTTTCGGCAAACCCGGGTTACGGGCTGCGCCCGAACGCGTTGATGAACTTGCAAGCGCATTCGTACGTGCCTTGGGCGCGCGCTCAACGGCCGCGCTCCGACGCTTATCCTTCGCGCCGTCGATTTCCTCACGCGCGGCACTGAGGCTGCGGGCCAAACCGTTGGCCCTTTCACGCTCTTGCTCCAGCGCCGCATTCAATTCCATCGAGTTCTGCTTCAGGGCATCGCGTTCCTTGCGAGCACTCTCAAGGTCACGGATGGCTGCATCTGCTCGTTCACGTTCCAGTTTGAGTGCTTGCCCCGCTTGGTTTGAAGCGGCCTCGGCCACCTGCCGGGCCTTCACGGCCTTGGCCCGCTCCTGCGCGGCCAGATTTGCGCCTGTCTTGAGGGCATCGATCGTTTGGCGAGCCGTGGTGAGTTCTTGTTCCAGGAGCTCTGCCTTATGACGCTCGTCATCAAGCGCTCGCGTCGCGGCGGCCTGAGAGGCTTCGCTTGCGGGGTGCGCTTCAGCCATGGCGCCTTTCTCGCTGTCCCAGAGACTGGCTTCCGCCCTGAAGTTTTCGATGACACGCTGCGCCGTCTCCAGATTGAGCGTGAGCGCTTCGTCCGTTTGCCGCTGCTCTTTCAGGACCTGCGCTTGCCTGGCCAGTTCGGCTCGTGCCGCGGCCAATTCGCGGCGCAAGGCCCCCTCATCCTCGCCGGGCGGCACCTTGTCCGGTTCTTTCGCGATATCGGTGTGGTCCACGACCGGCGAGTGGCCATTGGCTGCGGCAACCGCTGACGTTTCGGGCGCCAGTTGACTGTTGGCCGGGGACGCCAACAGCAGAATGAGGATTGAAGGAACGAGGGACAGCATGGCGTTGCCCCTTCCAGACGTCCCATGACTTGAAATCAAAGGCCGTCTTTTGATAAAGGTGAAGCCGCTGCTTGGAGATTTCGATCTGGTATCCGGCAAATCAATCATCACTTGATCCCACCTGTTGCGACCCTCACCGCGATTCTATTCTCCACTTGGTTCGAGCTGGGGCGCTCTATGCCGCCCCGCCCGCACGCTACCTCCTGATCCCTTGCTTGTTGTCATTCGAACGAACGAAGAGCGTTTCGCCGTCCCATCATTGCGATCGCGCGACAGACCTGCCCAGGGAGCGGGTGCCCGTGTCGCTTGGCCACCGCAACCTTGACTGCATGGACCCGGCAGTCTCTTGTTCGAACGGAATCCGCCGACAAGAGAGGTGCCACCATGGAGAAGATCATCCTGGACTGCGACCCCGGGCATGATGACGCCATCGCCATCCTGCTGGCGGCGGGCAATCCGAAGATCGATCTCCTCGGCATCACGACGGTTTCGGGCAACCACAATGTCGAGAACACCACGCGCAACGCGCTTTCCGTGTGCACCGCCTATGGCATCAAGGTGCCGGTGGCGAAGGGCTCTCCCGGCCCTTTGATCATCGATCAGGTGCTGGCGGTCGAGATCCACGGCGATACCGGGCTCGATGGCCCGGTGCTGCCGCCTGCCTCGTTCGAGCTCGACAAGCGGCATGCCGTCGACTTCATCATCGACACGGTCATGGCGCATGGGCCGAAGACGATCACGCTGGTCCCGGTCGGCCCCTATACCAACATCGCCTTAGCCGTCCGCAAGGACCCGCGCATCGTCGAGCGGGTGAAGCGGGTGGTCGCGATGGGCGGAAGCTACACGCGCGGCAACATCACGCCCGCGGCGGAGTTCAACGTCTATGGCGACCCGGAGGCCGCCGACGTGGTGTTCCGCGCCGGTTGGGATGTCACCATGGTGGGGCTCGACCTCACGCACCAGGCGCTGGCCACCCCGGAGCTGCAGGACAGGGTGCGCGCCGTCGGCGGTCCGATCGCTAGGTTCATCCTCGACATCTGGGAGTTCATTGCGACCACGCATGGCGCCCTGCTGCAAATCGAGTATCCCGCCGTCCATGACGCATGCTGCGTCGCCGCCATGATCGACGGAAGCGTCTTCACCACCGAGAAGGCCGATATCCGCGTCGAAATTGCCGGACGGTGGACCAAGGGCATGACGATCTGCAATTTCGAGAAAATGGGTGGCATGCACCATTTCGGCGGCACGGCAAGCGAGCAGGTCGACTTCCGCCATACCGTGGCGATGAAGCTCGACCATGCGAAGTTTTGTGATCTGATCGTCGATGCGCTCGAGCGGCTCACCAGCCAGAAGGAGGCGTAATTCAAGCGCTGTCCGAACGAACAAGACGCGGCTGGTTGTGAACCGGGGCAGCCCAGCGGAACTGCAGACTTGGCTTGGTCCCGTCCGAGCGACCGCTTCAGGCGATGCATCTCTCATGCGCGCGGCTATGGGCGCGGACGTCGAGACGTGGCTGGCTTGCCACTGCGGTCATGGCTCAGGGAAGATGCGCCTGAGCGCGGCTGTCGGCGTCCTAAGGATTGGCAGCTGGCGGTTTGATCTTCGTCAGGCGGGCCCTGGCTTGGGCCACATATTGCTGCGCAGACCTGATCCGGCTGCACAGCGCGATATTGATGCCGACACCACAGTCTTCATCCATCAATTCCTTGGCCCGAGACAGGGCCAGCTCAGCCCGTTTGACTCGCTGCCTTGCCCGCGCCAGTTCCAAGTTCATAAGTTCTATCATTGTTCCGCATCCGTTGCGGTCCCTTCGATCGTTAACCTCTCCCCGATGCTTTTGTTCCAGCCGTTTGTCAGCTCGGCGGCGCCGCCACGTTGCCCGGCTCCGTCGAGATCGCGGAGCCAGGCAAGTTGACGTCAGATCAGTAACCGCCGTTTTCGATCACGACGTGATGATGGTGATGGCGGTGGGATATGGATGTTGTCACGACGACATTGTCGTGCCGATGATGCCGGCGGCCGTGATCGTAGAATGCGATCTGGCCATGGTGGCGGTGATGCAGGCGCTGGCCGTCCTCATTGATGACCACATTGGCGCGATGATGATGGTGATGTCTGTTGATGACGACGGTGTCTTGCGCCGAAGCCACAGCAGGCGCGGCCAAGCACAGCGCCAAAGTGCCCAAGATCATGATTTTCATTTTGAATTCTCCAAAAAACTAAGATGCCCTTCACCCGATAAACACCGCCCAAACGCTTTTGTTCCGGTTTGACTGAGAGATGTCGGTGAGAGGCCTTGTCCGCCGGTCTCGCGGCACAATAGGTGGTCCGCTTCATCTATTTGACTGATGCGTTACCTTATCCTGAGGGCCATATTGAAGATGATCCTACCGGATCACTGAGTAATCCCGCAGCCAGTCCCTTGCGGATTGCTCCAAGGGCCCCGCTTGACTCCCGGTCGGCGGGGCTTTTCCATGCGTTCCACTTAAGCGCTAAAATGAGTGGCAGGCGCTCAGCGCAGGATCCTCTCTGCAATAGCGAGCTATCCGTTGGGCTCTCCGCCAGCGTGACTGACTGCCGCCGCTGCTGGACTTGTTTTTTCTTGCCGATGGCGCCGATCGTCCTCCCGGCCGGATATGCTCGGCCCACCCACCAAAATGGCAAGGCGGCCTATGTCCTTTCAAAGCGCGTCGCCTCGAAACCGGATTGAGGCGACGCGCTTTGGGGTCTTGTTTATACCTGTCGTTCTCTCAAGACCGAGGTCACTTTTGCGCGACATGCATCAGGTCAAAATGAGAACGATCTTGAGTGAATCCGGATCGACGATCACGATCCGCCCGTCGGCGAGCACGAAATATTCGTAGGATTCGTAGGCCGGCACGATCTTGACGATGCGAGCAGGCAAGCGGTGCAATCTGATCTTGTGCCGCGGAATTTCCACGCCCACGGAAACGTCGAAATCGACATTGGCTACGGGCTGGACCTTCGTCTCCTTGATCACCTGCGTGATCTGGGTTTTCTGTTCAACCGTCACATTGTTGATCGAGGCAGTCGAAGTCTTGTCCTGGGTGGAGGCTTTGCCCTGCGCCTGCTGGTCGGTCTGGACCTTGGTCTTGTCCTGGGCCTGCTGGTCCGTGCTGGTGCCGGTCTTGCCCTGGGCCTGCTGATCGGTCTGGACCTTGGCCTTGCCCTGGGCCTGCTGGTCCGTACTGGTGCCGGCCTTGCCCTGCGCCTGCTGGTCAGTCTGGGCCTTCGCCTTGCCCTGGGCCTGCTTGTCCGTTTTGGTAGTGGACTTGTCCTGGGCCTGGCCGTTCATCTTCGAGCCGGGCTTACAGTTAGCCGTCCCGGAGGTGCAGTTCGTGTCCGCCCCTGATTGGTTGTCGGCCGGCTGCTGCGTCTGGGCCATTGCCGTGCCACAGCCGAGTCCGATCGCGAGCATGCTGGTGATGAGAACATGTTTCATAGGTAAATCTCCTTTGAAAGGTTCGCCCTTCAATGGGTAAAACTTCTCCAAAAAGGGATGGTTCCCCGGGTCAGGAGGCGATACCAAAGCGACCGGCGCGATCATGGCGAAACGATCCTGCCGTTCGTGCGATTTGCAGGGGCTTGTTCTGGCGGGACCTCACAAGCATGATCTGGAGGGCGAAAGGTCTTTCAGACGATCGGGCCGTGTGGAACGCTGTCCGACATCAAGCCTGCCATCAAGCCGGATGAAATTCCTGGCGAGATAGAATATTGAAACCTGTGAGGCTCGGCCCGAAACGAAAGCTGGGGATACGCCGTGACATCAAGCAGGCCAGTTCTGATCACCGGCGCGGCCGGTTTCATAGGTTTCCATCTCAGTCAGAGGCTGCTTGCCGAAGGCCGGCAGGTTGTCGGCCTCGATTCCATGAATGCGTATTATGACGTCACCCTGAAACAGGCCCGGCTCGACCGGCTGAAAGCATTCCCGAATTTTCGTTTCGAGCATGTCGACCTCACCGAACGAGACCGTATTTCGGCGCTGTTTCAGTCAACCGCGCCGGAGATCGTCGTCAATCTCGCGGCGCAGGCCGGCGTGCGCTATTCGCTGACCAATCCGCACGCCTATGCGGAAAGCAATCTCAGCGGTTTCCTCAACATCCTGGAAGGATGCCGGCACACCTCGGTCGGCCATCTGGTCTATGCATCGTCGAGCTCGATCTACGGCGGCAGCACGCGCATGCCGTTCTCCGTGCACGATCCGGCCGATCATCCGTTCAGCCTCTATGCGGCAAGCAAGAAGGCAAACGAGCTGATGGCGCACACCTACAGCCACCTCTTCGCGCTGCCGGCGACAGGCCTGCGCTTCTTCACCGTCTATGGCCCGTGGGGACGGCCCGACATGGCGCTGTTCATCTTCGCCAAGGCCATCCTGGCCGGTGAGCCGATCGACGTCTTCAACCATGGCAACATGCAGCGGGACTTCACCTATATCGACGACATTGTCGAAGGCATTGTCCGCGTGATGCGGCAGCCCGCGACGGCCAATCCGGAATGGACAAGTGCCGCGCCGGATCCAGCGACCAGCAACGCGCCGTTCAGGATCCACAACATCGGCGGCAATACGCCCGTTCAGTTGAGCCGGTTGATCGATGTGCTGGAAGACGCACTCGGGCGCAAAGCCATTCGCAACCTGATGCCGATTCAGCCGGGCGACGTTCCGGCAACGTTCGCCGATGTCAGTTCGCTCGAGGAGGCGACCGGTTTCAAGCCGAATATCCCGATCGAGATCGGGGTTCCGCGTTTCGTGGACTGGTATCGCGAATTCTATCGGGTATGAAAGCGCTGCCAGTTCGCTCGCAACGGTGAAGCCGCTCTCTCGCCTTCGCCGAGGTTGCTTCGGATTCGCACGAGACTCCTGCTCCGGCATCCCCTGTTTGCCGATCCGGTTCGGGCACGATCGCACGGGAACAACGCGGGAAAGCCCTCGTTGATGGACCGGCACGTTTGCTTTGGGATGCTCCCGATGAAGCTCCAGGATGAAGCCCGTCACAAATCCGAAGATGTGAGCAACTCCGTCCTTGCGGACGTCGTGCTGGCTTTGCAGCGACGCATCGAGGTGAACCACCAGTTCGATATCCCTTATCTTGCCGGTTACAGCAAGGACGGGCGAACCGTCTATATCGATCGCCACTTGCCGCGAACCATGGCTTGGCAAGGTCAGTCAGTAAAGCTTGCGCCCTTTTTGGTCACACATGAAATCGTCGAGAAATCCCTCCTTGACCAATTGCGGCTTCACTATCTGCATGCCCATCAGATAGCACTGCGGACCGAGCGGGATGCCGTGCGCGCGGCCGGTGTCTCATGGCGGGCCTACCAAGCCTTGATGAAGCGCAACGAGAAGCCGATTGACGAGGAAAAGGTGCAAGCCGTCCCTCGCGACCTCGATTTGACGCCCTACCGGGACTTGGAGGATTTCCCCGTACTGGATCGGCTGGTCAAAGCTGCCGGATGAGCGGAACACGGCATCCCGGGACGAACACCGGCCGCCGCGGAGCAGGCGAGCCTGGCTCCTCAACGATGAGTGCCGTTACCTCACGATAAGCACCGGGCGATTGGTCTTTCTGCCGAGGGCCAACGCTGGCACGCCGATAGCTACCGGTGGTGGTGCCTGTGATGGCGCCTGTGGTGGTAATAACGGTGCGGGTAATAGTACCGGTGTGGGTAGTAGTATCGGTGGTAATACCTGTGCCGGTAGCCGAAGTACGGCCGGTAAGGCTGGTAGTACGGATCGCCGTAATACGGACCGTAATACGGGCGATAGGCGAACGGCATCCCTCCGAAGCCACCAAAATAGCCGCCGAAGGGTGGGAAGAGAAATTGTGCCTTGGTCGGTGACGTCACAGCGGCTGTGGCAGCAAGCGCGAGCACGGATGAGAGTATCAGTTTTCTCACGGTTACCTCCATTAGTTCGGTCTTGAATAACGCGGATTCTGGCGCCTCGTTCCGCAATCCGTCCCGGCCGCCGCGGCCTGAGATTCGAGACCGCCTTCCCAAGCAGGGCAATTTCGTGCGGATTTCCCAGCACCGCGCCGACCGCAATCCTCGGCAGCGTCTCGTCTGCCGGTAAGTTCCAAACACAAAGCCCGCCCCGGCTTGGCCGGGACGGGCTTTGCTCGTTCACAGTCCGGTGAATGAGCACTCGACGGGCACAAACCTTGTTCGAACGAAATAGTTCCTGCCTGTTCAGCCAATTGGCCTCTGGATAGAGCGCTGATACGGCGAAGGCGCGACACTGGCGCACAATCGCAACCGTCAAAGCATCGCGCCCTGAGCAGCAACGATTGCCCGGACGCGAACGACAAAGTCGCCCCTCGCCTCTCCAGCCGCGATCTGGGACTTTCTGGCTGGCGAAGATCGGCGCGTAGATCGCATCTCGACCATAAGCTTCGCCACTGTCACGCGGCCGGCCCAAGCCGGTCCGGCATCGAACCGCGAGCCGGCTAATCAATGCTTTCACCTACGGCCTTTCGGCCCAGCTCTTGCCAACCGGATTAGCTGGTCCGTTGGCTGCTGCCTCGTTCGCGCCCCTCCGCCAGATTATAGCCGCAAAGCTGCCCGATGGCTGCCAGGCCTGTTGATCGCCACGAAGAAAGGTTCTGTCATGCGCTTGGTCTGGACGGTCATGTTTGCGCTCGCGAGCACTGCCGCTTTCGCGGCGTCGCCCGAGGACGACTATATCACCGCGCGCGACAAGGCGATCGCGGCCATCACCGAGCTGAACAACTCGAATGCACCCGTGGAAACCCTCGATGCCGCCGATGCCAAGGCGCGGACCGACCTCGAAGGGCGCCTGACCGCCCTTCTCGGTCCCTTGACGGTCAAGGATTTCCCGACAAACGGCACCATCAATCTGGAAAGCCTGAGTGACTCCGATGTCGGATACGGCATGCTCGACGGGCTGCGATACACCCAGGGCGACGATGGCCCGAGCCTCGTGGCCACGACGCGGGGACTGCTGGATCGCTGGCTCCAGGCCCGGGCCGCCGAGACCGACGAGGGTCTCAAACTGCCCACCAGCGTCGATGAGGTGCTGAAGCTCGATGCCTTCTACACCCAGGCGATCAACAGCGACGCCGCCTTCATGGGAACGCTCGACTTTCCGCTGAAAAAGCCCGAAGGCGCCGACATCGCCATGGCGCGGCTCGGCGGCTGGACGCAGGATGTCGGGCCGATCCACGAACAGCAGGTCGTCGTCACGCTCGTCAAGGGCAACAGCGTCATGATCGCTTCGGCGCCCGCCACGCCACCTGTTCCCAGGATCGCGGCCTGCGAGGCCTTGTGGACGTCCGCGGACGAAGCCGCCCAGAAACTGGCCGCCCAGGCTTCCGAGACCAAGGACGAGAAGCTCTATGACACCGCCAATGCCGCCTGGGAAAAAGGCGACGGCGACTATCGCAAATGCATGGGCGACAAGCTGCCCAGCGACCCGGCCTTCCCCGCGCTGCTCACCCAGGCGCAGACGCTTGCCGACCACATGGCGGGCAAGTAGGGCGCAGGACGAGCGCCGGCGGCGAAGCTGACGCCGTGCCCACCTTACCCCTTGTCGCCTTCGCACCACGTCACGATATTGTCGGTCGCGCTGGCCCCTGTTGAACGCGGTTGCCAGCGCAATTGAAAATGGTTGAAGGATGATCCCGGAACGTGCATGGCGCGGTGGGCAGAACGACTATGTGGGAATCTTGAAATGACGACGGATACCAAAGCGACGGAAACCAGGGCGTTCGAGGCGGATGTTTCGCGGCTGCTGCACATGATGGTGCACTCGGTCTATTCCGATAAGGACGTCTTCCTGCGCGAATTAATTTCCAACGCCGCCGACGCCTGCGAGAAGCTGCGCTTCGAGGCCGTCAGCCATCCCGAATTGCTGGCCGACGATCCCAAGCCGCGCATCTCGATCT
Source organism: Mesorhizobium sp. B2-4-12 (assembly GCF_006441575.1). Classification (NCBI taxonomy): domain Bacteria; kingdom Pseudomonadati; phylum Pseudomonadota; class Alphaproteobacteria; order Hyphomicrobiales; family Phyllobacteriaceae; genus Mesorhizobium; species Mesorhizobium sp. B2-4-12. Next base: position 40,997 of record NZ_VFVC01000034.1, on the reverse strand, counting down.
CGGCCGATCCGGACAACAAGCGGATCGTTGTCGAGGACAACGGCATCGGCATGAGCCGCGACGACATGGCCGAGGCGCTGGGCACCATCGCCCGCTCGGGCACGCGCGCCTTCATCGAGCGCGTCGGCTCCGGCACCGAGGACACGCAGCTTATCGGCCAGTTCGGCGTCGGCTTCTACTCCGCCTTCATGGTGGCCGACCGGGTCGACGTCATCAGCCGGCTGGCCGGAAGCGAGGAGGCCTGGCGCTGGTCGTCCGACGGCAAGGGGTCCTACGAGATCGCCCCGGCCCCGCTTGAAGCAGCACCCAAGCGCGGCACCCGCGTCATGCTGCATCTCATGGACGATGCCGCGTCCTACACCGGGTCCTACCGGCTCGAGCAACTGGCCAAGTCGCAGTCGGGCCATGTGCCGGTGCCGATCACGCTGGTCGAAAAACCCGGCGCCGAGGCGCGCGACATCGCCGACGGCACCGCGCTCTGGGTCCGGCCGAAGAGCGAGATCAAGCCCGAGGAATATACCGACTTCTACCGCGGCGTCGCCGGCCAGTATGACGAGCCGGCCGCCACCATCCATTTCCGCGCCGAAGGCCGACAGGAATACTCGGTGCTCGCCTTCGTGCCCGGCTCGCGCCCGTTCGACCTCTTCGACCAGGACCGCAAGGGCCGCATGAAGCTCTATGTGCGCCGCGTTTTCATCACCGACGACGCCGACCTTCTGCCGCGCTACCTGCGCTTCGTGCGCGGACTGGTCGATTCCGCCGACCTGCCGCTCAACGTCTCGCGCGAGATGATCCAGGAAAGCCCGCTGCTCGCCGCGATCCGCAAGGGCCTCACCAACCGCGTGCTCGGCGACCTCGCCAAGCTGGCGGAGAATGAAGTCGAGGCCTATGCCAAGATCTGGGACAATTTCGGCGTCGTCCTCAAGGAAGGGCTTTACGAGGATTACGAGCGGCGCGAGCAATTGCTGAAGCTTGCCCGCTTCCGCTCGACCGCATCGGGCGAAGGCTGGCGCGGCCTCGCCGACTATGTCGCGGCGATGAAGGAAGGCCAGAAGGCGATCTTCTTCATGGCCGGTGACGACCGCGCCCGGCTCGAAGCCTCGCCGCAGCTCGAAGGCTTCAAGGCGCGCGGCATCGAGGTTCTGCTGCTCACCGACCCTGTCGACAGTTTCTGGGTGACGATGGCGCCGGAATTCGATGGCAAGCCGTTCAAGTCGGTAACACAGGGCGTGGCCGAACTTTCCGACATTCCGCTGCTCGACGAGGCGAAGAAGCCGAAGACGGCGGCGACGCCTGAGGTCGATGGCTTTCTGGCTTTCGTCAGGACGGCGCTTGGCGATGCCGTCTCGGACGTCAAGGCCTCGGACCGCCTGACCGAAAGCGCGGTCTGCCTCGTGGCGCCGGAACATGGCCCGGACCGGCAGTTCGAACGGCTGATGAACGCCGCCGGCCGCCTCGACAAGGCCGCCAAGCCCATTCTCGAGATCAACCCCCGGCACGACCGCGTGCTGGCGCTGGCCAGCCTCGGCGACGACGAGCAGGCCTTCAAGGACGATGCAGCCCACCTTCTCTATGACGAGGCGCGCGTGCTTGACGGCGACAAGCCGGCGGACGCCAGGGCTTTTTCCCAGCGCCTCGCCCGGCTGATCGAGCGCGGCCTGCCGAAGGGCTGAGGGCCGCTTCATGGCCTGAACAGGATAAAGCCCGGGCGCCGCCAAGCGCCCAGGCTTTTGATCTCGATCATGCCGGTTCAGTTCTTGCCGACGCCGGCGGCGGCCTGCTCGATGAGCTTGGCGACAGATGCGGGATCGGAGACGTAGACCGCGTGGCTGCCGGGCACTTCGACCGTTGTCGCGCCAGCCCTATTTGCCATCTGGCGCTGTGCCGGCGGCGGGATCATATGGTCGTCGGTGGCGATGAGATACCAGCTCGGCTTCACCCTCCAGGCCGGCTTGGTGACCTTGCCTTCGAGTGCGGCCACGGCCCACGGCACTTGCGAGTCCGCCATGAAGGAGGCGAGCGAGGGACGCACGTCGGCGGCGAACGAGGCGGCGAACTTGGCCTTGTCGAGCATCAGGAAGCCGTCGACGGGCGGCAGGATCGGCGGCACGGCGGCGCCGGGAGGCGGGTTGGCGATCAGGGTCGAGACCGACTCGCCGGCATCGGCCGCGAAGGCCGCGATGTAGACGACGGCCGAAACCTTGGGATCGGTGCCGGCTTCCGACACCACGACGCCGCCATAGGAGTGGCCGACCAGGATGACATTGCTTGGGGCGGCGGCGATGGCGCGCTTGGTGAAAGCGACGTCGTCGGCGAGCGAGGTGGTTGGGTTCTGGACGATGGTGACGTCGTAGCCGTCCTTCTTGAGCTGATGATAGACCCCTTCCCAGCCGGAGCCATCGACGAAGCCGCCATGAACGAGGACGACGGAATTTGCTGCGGTGTTGGACATTTGAGTTCTCCTTTTCAAATCGTTGTTTGCGTTGGTTGCAGGAGGACTATGCGCCGGGGCCGCCGCGCTCGCTTTGAGGTGACCTTCAGGACCTCTTGATTTTGTCTTGAGAGGGCTTTGATTTTGCGGCCACGACACGTCTACAGTGTCCAGATCAGCGTTTCCGCCCCATCTGGAGCCAGCAATTTGCCGTATCTTTTCGAGGATTTCGCTCTGGACGGCGACCGGCGCGAACTGCGCAGGGGCAACGAGCTGGTCCCGGTCGAGCCGCAGGTGTTCGACCTCTTGCAATATCTGATCCGCAACCGCGAGCGGGTGGTCAGCAAGGACGATCTGGTCGATGCGGTCTGGCAGGGGCGTATCGTCTCGGACGCCACGCTGGCCAGCCGCGTCAATGCCGCCCGCGGCGCCCTTCAGGACAATGGCGAGCAGCAGCGCCTCGTCCGCACCATACTGCGCCGGGGCTTTCGTTTCGTCGGCACCGTGCGCGAGGAAGCCGGCGCCGAGGCGGCAGCGCCGGTGGAGAAACCGAAGCCTGGCCTCGGCATTCCCGCCCGCCCCTCCATCGCCGTTCTGCCTTTCGTAAACATGAGCGGCGACGCGGATCAGGACTATTTTGCCGACGGCATGGTCGAGGACATCGTCACCGGCCTGTCGCGCATCCGCTGGCTGTTCGTCATCGCGCGGAATTCGAGCTTCACCTACAAAGGCCGCGCCGTCGACGTGAAGCAGGTCGGGCGCGAACTCGGCGTGCGCTATGTGCTGGAAGGCTCGGTGCGCAAGGTCGGCAGCCGCGTGCGCATCACCGGCCAGCTGATCGACGCCGAGGATGGCAGCTATATCTGGGCCGAACGCTACGACCGCGAGTTGACCGACGTGTTCGCGCTGCAGGACGAGATCACCATCGGCGTGGTCGCGGCCATAGAGCCCAATCTGCGCCGGGCCGAGATCGAGCGCGTCAAGCGCCAGCGGCCCGACAGTCTCGACGCCTACGACCTTTTTCTGCGCGCCCTGCCCGACGTCTACACCTTCATGCCGCAGGGCGCCGCCAAGGGCCTGCCGCTGCTCGACCAGGCGCTGGCCATCGAGCCGAATTATGCGCTCGTCCACGGCTTTGCCGCCTGGGCGCATCAAACCCTTTTCATTCGTGGCGGCATGCTGGTAGAGCACCGCGAGAAGGCGTCGCGCCACGCCCATGCGGCGATCGAGCACGGCTCGGGCGACGCCATGGCACTGGCCCTGGCCGGCTTCACCATCGGCCTGGTGGAACATGACCGCGGGCTGGCCGACGAGGCGTTCGCGCAGGCCCTGTCGCTCAGCGCCTCCTGCGCCTTCGTCTATGCCTTCGGCTGCGTGCCGGTGGCATATGGCGGCGACGCGGCCCGCGCCATCGACTGGTGCGAGCAGGCGATGCGGCTCTCCCCGTTCGACGCCATGAGCTGCGTGCCGCAAGGCATTATCGGCTTCGGCAATTTTCTGTCCGGCCGGCACGAACAGGCGATCGCGGCAGGCCGCAGGGCGGTCGAGCTCAACCCAGGTTTCAGCATCCTGCACGGCTGGCTGGCCGCCCCCCTCGCCAAGCTCGGCCGGATCGAGGAGGCAAGGGCGTCGGCCGCACGGCTGATGTCGCTCGAACCGCATTTCACCATTGGCCGCTGGTCCGCCGCCGTCGGAATCGCCCCTGGCATAATCGACGACGTCACCGACGCCCTGCGCGTGGCCGGCCTGCCGGCGTAGAAGGCGATCTGCCGCCGACAGGTTCAGCGTCCAGCCGGCAACACGCGGATATCCACTGGCTCAATCGCCGACTGTAGACATCGCGCCGCCAATCACCCAATCTTGGCTCGGGAACAAAACAGGCGCTTCAAAGAAGCGCGGACGTCCAGGTGCTCATGGAACGACGATGGACATTGTATGATCCGCGGCTGGCGTGGATGCTGGTCGCGCCGGTGCTCCTGCTGCTGATCTTCTTCCTGGTGCTGCCGATCGCCGTGATGGCGGCCTACACATTCTTCACCTTCGTCACCGCCGGCGTGGAAACCAGCGCGCTGACGACCGCGAACTGGCACGAATTCCTGACCGACAGCTATTATTCGGGCTTCCTTCTGAAGACGTTGCGGGTCGGCGCGATCACCGCGCTGCTCTGCGGGGTGCTGGGCTATTTTCCCGCCTATTTCATCTGGGCGACGACCTTCAAGCACAAATGGCTGCTGCTTCTCCTGCTCATCGTGCCGTTCTGGATCAGCTTCACCATCCGCACCTTTTCCTGGATCAACATCCTGGGCGAGCAGGGCGTCATCAACGTCGCGCTGCTGAAGCTCGGCATCATCAACGAGCCGCTGCCGATGCTCTACAATGAGGGCGCGGTCATCCTGGGCATGCTGCACTTCTTGCTGCCCTACATGATCCTCAACGTCTATGTCAGCCTCGAAGGCATCGACCGCACGCTGATTTCGGCGGCCCGCTCGATGGGCTGCACCAGCGCGCAGGCGTTCCGCGAGGTCACGCTCCCGCTGTCGCTGCCGGGGCTCGCGGCGGGCCTGCTGCTCTGCTTCGTGCTGGCCGCCGGCAGCTATGTGACGCCGCAATTGCTCGGCTCCGGCCGCGACGCTCTGTTCGGCAATCTGATCTACGACACCATCATGGGCGAATTGAACTGGCCGATGGGCGCCACGCTTTCGATCGTGCTGTTCGTCGTGCTCGGCTTCTTCGCCGCCATCTATACCCGCTACATGGGCATGTCGCAGATCGTCAAAGGGCTTGGAGGATGAGAGGAACACGGCGCAAGCAGGAAGGCAGATGGGCCTGGCGGCTGACCGGCTTCGTCACGGTCTGCGTCTATATCTTCATGTTCGCGCCGATCGTAGCGACGGTGGTCCTGTCGTTCAACGCCTCGATGTTCGGCGGCTTCCCGATGACCGGGTTTTCCCTGCAATGGTACAGCAAGCTGATGGCCAATGAGGCCGTGCTGGCCGCCTTCCGCACCTCGCTATGGATCGCGCTGGTCACCGCCGCCGTCACCACCGCGATAGGCGTCGTCACCGCGTTCGCGCTGGTGCGCTTCGAATTCCCTGGCAAGCAGGCGCTGAGCACGCTGGTGATCCTGCCGGCGCTGGTGCCGGAGACCATCCTCGGCGTCGGCCTGCTGGTGCTGATCAAGGCCATCGACCAGCCAAGGACCATGCTTCTGCTGGTGCTCGGCCATATCCTGCTCGCCGTGCCCTATGTGGTGCTGATTACCCAGGCGCGCATGGTCGGCATAAGGCGCGTCTATGAGGAGGCCGCACTCTCGCTCGGCGCCTCACGGCTTTCGTCCTTCCGCGAAATCACGCTGCCGCTGCTCATTCCGGCCGTGGTGGGGGGCGCCCTGCTCGCCTTCACCATCTCCTTCGACAACACCTCGGCCAGCCTGTTCTGGCGGCCGGCGGGCGTCGAGACCATGCCCACCCAGATCCTGTCGATGCTCAAGATCTCGATCAGCCCGGAGATCAACGCGCTCGGCACCGTGATGATCCTGGTGACCGTCGGCATCCCGCTGCTCGGCGGCCTGATCCTGCAGAGCCTGACAAGATTGAAAAGACGTGGCGAACCAAAGGAGGAGATGAAATGAAACTCACCAACAGCAAGCGGCTGGAACGGCTGCAAGACCGATACATGAATGGCGGTGTCAGCCGCCGCACCTTCCTGACGCTGACGGCTGCCGCGGCCGCCGCGGCCGGCCTCGACATGCCATGGATGCGGCAGGCGCTCGCGGCCGTCGAACAGGTCCGCTTCGACGGCTGGGGCGGCACGGTGCAGGACGCGATCGACAAATATGCCTTCCAGCCCTACACCGCCAAGACCAAGATCAAGGTGGTACAGGGCACGTTCGGCGACGAGGACGAGATCATCACCAAGATCAAGACCGCCAAGCCCGGCGACTACCAGGTCATCCATTCCTCCGGCGTCAACTACTACATCAAATACGTCAACGGCGGCCTGACCTCGGAGATCAACGAGGCCAACATTCCCAACATGGTGAATGTGCTGCAGCCGATGATCGAGCCGTTCCGCAAGCTGACGCCGAAGCTGTCGGCCGTGCCTTACGACTACGGCACGACAGGCATCGCCTACAACACCAAGGTGATCTCGCCGGAGGAAGCCAAGGAAAAGGGAGCGGCACTGCTGCTCGACAAGAAGTATGCCGGCAAGGTCGGCGGCTATGACGACATGACCACGCGCGTCTGGTACGCGGCGCTCGCCACCGGCCAGGACCCCAATAACATCAAGGACATGGACACGATCTGGGCCAAGGTGCGCGAGACGCGCGACCTTGCCAAGAAGTTCTGGAGTTCCGGCGCCGAGCTGATGGACCTGCTTTCCAAGGGCGAGATCGTGGTGACCGACGCCTGGTCGGGCCGCGTCGCCGCACTCCAGGACCAGGGCCATCCGATCGGCTATCTCGATCCGGCTGGCTCCTATGCCTGGATGGAGGACATGCTGATCCTGAAGGGCTCGCCGATGGCCGAATGCGAGGAGCTGATCAACTTCATGCTCGACCCGGCGACATCGATCGCCGTGGCCGAGGGCCAGAGCTATCCGCCGTCGCTCGACCCGACCAAGGTCAAGCTGACCGAGAAGATCGAGAAGCTGCCGGCTTTCGACAAGACCGGCACGATGAAGGCACTGACCTTCGCCGATCCAGTCTACTGGGCGACCAACGAGGACGCCTGGACCAAGCAGTGGAACAGGATCTCCAAAGGTGCCTGACAGCCAGAACCTGACCAAAGCACCCCGGCCGGAAGCGGCCGGGGTGGCCAAAGCCGGCGCGGCGAGACCCGCCCCGGTCGGCGCCGAGGCGGACAGCCCGGCGGTCGAATTCCGCAACATCGACATCGCCTATGGCAAGTTCGTCGCCGTGCGCGACTTCTCGCTGTCGATCCGCAAGGGCAGCTTCGTCACCCTGCTCGGGCCTTCGGGCTGCGGCAAGACGACGATCCTACGCTCCATCGCCGGCCTGGTCGACATTTCGGGCGGCCAGATCATGATCGATGGGCGGCGCGTCGACGACGTGCCGATCTACAAGCGCAACATCGGCTTGGTCTTCCAGAGCTACGCGCTGTTCCCGCACAAGACCGTGTTCGACAATGTCGCCTTCGGACTGAAATACCGCAACGTGCCGAAGCCCGAAATCAAGCGCAGGGTCGGCAAGGCGCTCGAGATGGTGCGGTTGCCGGGCAGCGAGAAGAAGCTGCCATCGCAATTGTCGGGCGGCCAGCAGCAGCGCATCGCGCTTGCCCGCGCCATCGTCTTCGAGCCGCAGGTGCTTTTGCTGGACGAGCCGCTGTCGGCGCTCGACGCCAACATGCGCGAGGAGATGCGCGTCGAGATCAAGAAGATCCAGAAGGAAACCGGCATCACCGCCATCTTCGTCACCCACGACCAGGAAGAAGCGCTCTCCATGTCGGATCGCATCGTGGTGATGAATGCGGGCTCGGCCGAGCAGGTCGGCACGCCCGAGGAGGTCTACGAGGCGCCGGCGACGGCCTTCGTCGCCGACTTCCTCGGCAAGGCCAACATGCTCGCCGGGACGGTGAGCGGATCCGGCCAGGCAACATCGGTGGTGCTTGCCAGCGGTCAGACGATCAACGTGGCCTGCCCGAGGACGCTTGCCCAGGGCAGCAAGGTCACCGTGGTCGTGCGGCCGCAGAAACTGTCGGTCGGCGAGGCGGCGAGCGCCAACCGTCTGTCCGGCCGTGTCGTTTCGGCCTCGTATCTTGGCGGCAGCGCCATCTACGAGGTCGATATCGGCGGCAAGACCAATATCCGCGCCCACGCGCCGATCAGTGGCCGCGTGCTTCGCGAGGGCGAGGCGATCGACCTCGGCTTCGATCCCGAAGGCTGCGTCCTGCTCGACGGGGACGGCCAGCGGATTTCGTGATGCAGCGTCATGCGGCTATCTGCGTTGCGGATCAACGCAACGCCTTGGCATGGCATCCAGCGACCTTCGCCGATGAAATCGAGCCTTCCAGCGATTCCCCGTGCTAAAGGAACTGTTTGAGCCCGGTTTCGGTTGTCTGCTGTGCGAACCGCTGTTCCACGGAGGCAGCTGAAGAGCGAAGATGAGACATGAACCCGGCGAAAAGACAGCGCGGTTCCTTTCGCAATATCCTGAGCGGCATCGTTGCGACGATCGCCGCCCCTGACCGCCCAGCGAAGCGCGGCATGAGCACCGCCACCCCGTCAACGGTCGCCGAATGGCCGCTGCCGCCGTCGGCGACGCTTGGCTCCTCCTTGCGCCTGAAGGGCATCGAACGCGAAATCCGCGCCAGGCTGCCGTGGACGGTGAGGAAATTCGCCAGGGTCGAGACGGGCCGCATCGTGTTGCGCATGCCGCAAGCCGACGCGGATGCGTTCCAGGCCGCATCGGCGATCATCTCCGACACGCTGGAGGGGATCGAAGCCCTGGCCGTGCTTCCGCGAGAGGCGGAGGACATTCTCGCCATCTCTGCGCGCGAGCGCCACAAATGGCTGAAGGATGGCCGCCTGAAGAGCATCGGCACGCGCACCGTGAAGATGCGCGGGCGATCCAGGAAGGTAGCCTTCCATGTCTTCGACCCACGGCACATCGAGGACATTCTCGATCGTGACCTTGCGGCCACCTGGCGGGAGGACGATGCGCGGGAAGTGTCCGAAAACAGACGGCGCGGGGCCGGCAAGGCGGCGCTCACTCGTGCAGGCAAGCGGACGGACAAGGCTCGCAAGACCAGAAATCCGGCAAAGGACGATGCTCCAGCGCCAAGGCTCAAAGGCTGGGACGCGTTCGAGGCGGAAGGATTGCTCCGCTAAGGGGCTGCTCTCAGCCGCTTTGGCCCGCGAGACCGAACGCCGAAATCCGGGGCACTGTCGGGAACGACCCTGGTCGTTCGTCCTATGGGTGCCAGGCGCAACGATCGAACCCGACCGATTACCCATCTGGAGCCTTTCCAATGACCCCCACCATCACCGCCTTTGCACGATCCCCCGACCGCGGCAGCGGACAGGCACGCGACATGCGCGTTCGCTGGGCACTGGAGGAAGTGGGCCAGCCCTACGACGTTCGCCTCGTGTCGTTCCGCGCGATGAAGGAGCCTGCGCACCGTGCGCTCCAACCTTTCGGACAGATTCCGACCTATGAGCAAGATGATCTCGCGCTGTTCGACTCCGGCGCGATCGTGTTTCATATCGCCGCGCGCCATGCGGGCCTGCTGCCCGATGACGCGAATGCCCGAGCCCGCGCGGTCATGTGGATGTTTGCCGCCGTCAGCACGATGGAGCCGGCGATCGTCGAACGGGAAGTCGCCGTGCTCGTTGAGGGCAAGGAGAGCTGGCACGAGCAGCGCCTGCCCATGGTCGAGGATCGTATTCGCGGTCGCCTCGGCGAACTCTCCGACCGGCTCGGCGATGCTGAGTGGCTCGACGGTGCCTTCAGCGCCGGCGACCTTCTGATGATAATGGTGCTGCGCCGGTTGAAGCGGTCGGGCTTGCTGGACGAACACCCAAACCTCGCCGCCTATGTCGCGCGCGGCGAAGCGCGGCCCGCCTTCCAGCGCGCCTTCGCCGCCCAGCTGGCGGTTTTCACCGCCGCATCGAGCGACGGATGACGTCAGGCGAACATTGCCGCTGCCGGCGGCGGGTCGCGGTCGTCAGGCAGCGGAACGGGAGCGTATCCGACATAACGGGCGCTCAAGCGTGCCTGCCCTTTCGAACGTGACCGCAGTGTCTCCTCCAATTCGAACGTGGTTGCCAGCGGCACCATGGCGTTGATGACAATGGCGACATCGCGGGTTTCCTCTTCCCGGATCTGGCCACGGCGGCTTTTCAATTCGCCGATGATGCTCACGACAAAGTCCGCCGGCGTCACCACTTCGACCTTCATGATCGGCTCCAGCAGTTTTACGCCGAGATGCGGAGCGGCTTCGCGAATGCAGGCGCGACCGGCGATTTCGAAAGCAAGGGGCTCGATATCGTGCCAGGCGGCATCCACCAGGGTCGCCTTGACACCGATCATCGGAAAGCCCGCAAACGGCCCCGCCGAGAGGACGCTGCGCAGCCCTTTTTCGACCCCTGCAATACAATCGTTCGGAACCGCAGAGCCGACGATGCTGGACGCAAGCGCGAAGTCCGGTTCATACGCGTTCGGCTCGAACATGATCCTGACGCGGGCGAACTGACCCACGCCACCGGACTGCTTGTTGTGGGTGTAGTTCTGCCGGTGGCTGCGGGTAATCGTCTCGCGATAGGCCACCTGCGGAGAGCCGATATTCACATTGATTTTGAACTCAGCGCGCACGCGGTCGATGATGTTGTCGAGCTCAAGTTTACCCATGAAGGCGATGATCGTCTGGCCCGATTCCTCATCCCGCTTGACGTTGAACCAGGGATCCTCGTCCGCCAGCTTCGACAAGGCGATATGCAGTTTCTCCTGATCGGCTTTCGATTTTGGCTCGATCGCGATTTGCAGCAAAGGCCATGGCGCGGCGGGCGTTTCCATGACGTTATGATCGCAGTTTGGCCAGATGTCTGCAACGGGAGAGGAAAGGCGCCGCCGTCTCCCTTCTCAGCTTCTCAGAGCTCGGCGCCTCCTACGAATAAGGCAGGTGCGCTTACGGATATTTCATCTGACTTGCGCCTGCCGAACTTGTATCGCCCTGCAACTCCTTTGGCAGGGGACGGCTCGAGCATTGCAGATGCACATTGCGGGCAAACAGTTTTCGCTGTTTCTGCTCATGCTCCTTGACGGCTGCTATGAGCCCCAATCCATATGGGCCGAGTGCTGCGAATTCCCAACCCGGGTGCTGTTTTTCGCGAAGCTCGTAGTCTGAAGCCGCCGCCCGGGCCTGCTGGCATGCCGGCGATGCCCATTTCTGGTCCTGCTGCGAAAGCGACGCTCCATAGTCGACCGGAGAGGTCGCGCACCCAGCCGCTGTCGCGGCCAATGCGGACATTGCAAGTCTCACCGCAATTCCCATCCGGAAGCCCTTCCCGACCATTGTGGAGAGTGGACGGAACTCTTGCCCTCACAAAGAGATCGTTCTGATAAAGCAGCCCGGGACGCGGTTGCACCAGGCCGGCGCATACAATCGCGAGCCGGGTGGCTGCGATCGGTCGCCCCTAGCTCCGCAGTCCCGGCGCTTCCTGTCCTGTCCTCTCCACATACTCCGTATAACCGCCGCCATAGGTGTGAATACCTTCCGGGGTCAGTTCCAGCACACGGTTGGAGAGTGCCGCCAGGAAATGCCGGTCGTGCGAGACGAACAGCATGGTGCCTTCATATTGCGAAAGCGCCTCGATCAGCATCTGCTTGGTGGTGATGTCCAGATGGTTGGTCGGCTCGTCGAGCACCAGCAGGTTGGGCGGGTCGAACAGCATCAGCGCCATCACCAGCCGCGCCTTCTCGCCGCCCGACAGCACCCGGCATTTCTTCTCGATCTCGTCGCCGGAAAAGCCGAAGCAGCCGGCGAGTGCCCTCAGCGGCGCCTGGCCGGCCTGCGGGAAATTGTGTTCCAGCGTCTGGAACACGGTGCGCTCGCCTTCGAGCAGTTCCATGGCGTGCTGGGCGAAATAGCCCATCTTCACGCTCGGCCCCCGCGCCACCGTGCCGGTGTCAGGATCGGAAGCGCCGGCCACCAGCTTCAAAAGCGTCGACTTGCCGGCGCCATTGACGCCCATGATGCACCAGCGTTCGCGCCGGCGGACCTGGAAGTCGAGCCCCTCATAGATGGTACGGCTGCCATAGGCCTTGTGGACGTTCTTCAAGGTCACGACATCCTCGCCGCAGCGCGGCGCCGGCTGGAACTCGAAATTCACCACCTGGCGGCGCTTGGGCGGCTCGACGCGGTCGATCTTGTCGAGCTTCTTCACCCGGCTCTGCACCTGCGCGGCATGCGAGGCGCGCGCCTTGAAGCGCTCGATGAAGGCGATCTCCTTGGCCAGCATCGCCTGCTGGCGCTCGAACTGCGCCTGCTGCTGCTTGTCGGCGATCGCCCGCTGCTGCTGGTAGAATTCATAGTTGCCCGAGTAAGCGGTGAGCGAACCGGCATCGATCTCGACGATCTTGTTGACGATGCGGTTCATGAACTCGCGGTCGTGCGAGGTCATCAACAGCGCGCCGTCATAGCCTTTCAGGAACTGCTCCAGCCAGATCAGGCTTTCGAGGTCGAGATGGTTGGACGGCTCGTCGAGCAGCATGACATCGGGCCGCATCAACAGGATGCGGGCCAGCGCCACGCGCATCTTCCAGCCGCCTGAGAGCTTGCCGACATCGCCGTCCATCATCTCCTGGCTGAAACCCAGCCCGTCGAGCACCTCACGCGCCCGGCCGTCGAGCGCATAGCCGTCGAGTTCTTCGAAACGGTGCTGCGCCTCGCCATATTTCTCGATGATCTCGTCCATCCGGTCGGCCTGGTCGGGATCGGCCATGGCGGCCTCGAGTTCCGCCATCTCGGCCGCCACCTCGCTCACCGGCCCGGCGCCGTTCATCACTTCGGTGACGGCGCTGTGGCCCGCCATGTCGCCGACATCCTGGCTGAAATAGCCGATGGTGACACCGCGATCGACCTGCACCTGGCCCTCGTCCGGCTGCTCCTGGCCGGTGATCATGCGAAACAGCGTCGTCTTGCCGGCGCCGTTCGGACCGACAAGGCCAACCTTCTCGCCTTTCTGCAAGGCAGCCGAGGCTTCAATGAAGACGATCTGTCGGCCGTTCTGCTTGCCGATGCTTTCAAGTCTGATCATGGGTGGTCCAGGAAGCTCAAGCGGATTGGAGGATTTGCCCGCGCCCTTACGCGAATGACAGTGCGGGGGGAAGAGGCAGAAGCGCCGCAGATAGCCGATCTTCCCCTTGCGGGGAGATGGCCGGCAGGCCAGAGCGGGGGCGCTGTCCCGCCGCCCCTCTGGCCGTCGGCATGTGCGGAAGCGTTAGTAACTATGGCAACGCCTACGAAGTTGGTGATCCTTCGCGCCCCCCTCTGCCCTGCCGGGCATCTCCCCCACAAGGGGGGAGATTGGCAGCTTCAGCCTCCCGGAAACATTCCGGAAACAAGATTCAACACTTCAGAAAAACTGAGGAAAACATCAGCAGGCATATGCAGCGCGCGGCAACCGAACAGCGGTCGCCACATCAACGCGAAGGGATGGTCCCAATAATGCAACGACGTTCGACCGAATGGATGGGTGCCGTAGCCGGCATTTCTCTCGCCATGCTTGCGGTCGCACAGTCGGGCGCGGAAGCGGCGGTTACCCGGAGCGAATATTGCAGCCGGCTCGGTCTTCAACTCGACGGAGCCATCCGGACCAAAGCCGCCCCCGGTGCCAATGCGAGCCGGATCGCCCAGGCAACGGCCCTCCAGGACAGAGCGAACCGGTTCTGTACCGAGCGCAAGCAGGCGCAAGGCATCCGGACCTACGCCAACGCCTTGAAGCTTCTGGGCGTGACGCCGGTAGACCTCGACCAGTGACGGCAACCTTGACTTCCTCCCGGAAAAAGCCGCCACCCGCAGAAGCCCGCAAAAACAATCACTTACGGCAATTGTACGATTCAGACCGTGAAACACACAGCGTCACCTCCGGGGCGGTGCTTGCCGTTCAAGACATCACCACGGCGGTCCCCTTGCCGGTGGCAGGAAAGCCATCAGCATGAATCGGGTGTCGGCGCGCAGCGCACCATGCGAGCATCGATCCATCACGAGGATCGGCCATGCTCACGCTTCACGATTATCTGCCGTCGCAAAATGGCTGGAAAGTCCGGGCCCTGCTTGGGCTGCTGAAGATCCCTCACCACACGCGCATCGTCTCGATTTTCGAGGGCGAGAGCCATACCGACGCGTTCCTGGCGCTCAACCCGGCCGGTGCGGTTCCCGTGCTTCAGCTCGAGGATGGCAGCGCCATCGCCGAATCCAATGCGATCCTCACCTACCTTGCCGAAGGCACGCCCCTGCTGCCTGATGACCGTTACCGGCAGGCGAAGGTCATGCAGTGGCTGTTCTTCGAACAGTACAATGTCGAGCCCGTCATCGGCTCGCTGCGCTTCTGGACCCTGACCGGACGACTTGAGCGCAACCTGGCCATGGTGGCCGGCAAGCGCGAAGCCGGAGCACGAACGCTCGCCGCCCTGAACCGCAGCCTTGGCGAGACGCGCTTCCTCACCGGAAACGATCTCACCATCGCCGACATCGCCGTCTATGCCTACAGCCACCGCGCCGAGGATTGCGGATTCCATCTCCCGGACTATCCGGCATTCCTCGCCTGGACCGGCCGCGTGCGCGAAGCAATCGGCCCCGGCTATCCCGTCCACCCCTATGGCATCGACCCACATTCCGGAGCCTGAGGGCTCTACTTCTTGCCCTGTGGGTGGATCGTCTCGCCACGCTTCAGCATCGCGACGAAAGTCTCGATCTTCTTCCTGCGGCCGGCCTCTGTCTTCATGTTGTGGGTGCGGAAGGCGAGCGCGAAGCGGTTTTGCGCGCTGAGTTTTTCAAACATCGCCCTTGCCTCGGGTTCGGCATCGATCGCCGCCTGCAGATCGTCGGGGATCTTCATCTCCTTGCCGCTGCCATAGGCGCGCGCCCAGCGCCCGTCGGCCTTGGCCGCCTCGACCTGCTTGAGCCCATGCTCGGTCATGCGGCCCTCCTCGACCAGCCGCGCGACATTGTCGATGTTGATCTTGCTCCAGATGCTCTTCCTGCCGCGCGGCGTGTAGCGCTGCAGGAAGCTGTGCTCGTCGAGTCCCTTGCGCACCGCGTCGATCCAGCCGAAGCACAGCGCGACGTCGATGGCCTCCTTGGGCGTTATCGACTTCAGCCCCGATCCCACCTTGTGCACCTTGATCCACACTTCGGTTTCCGTCGCGTGATGCTGGCCGAGCCAGGCATGGAAACTCGCGGCATCCGGAAATTCCCGGACCTTGCCGGGATCGACCTTGACCGGCGCCATCAGGCGGCCTGCCTGTTCGGTGTTGGCGTCACTGTGATCTTGCCTCCGGCATCATGCGATTTCCGGCATTATTGCATGTTTCACTGTCAGCTTTCGTCAGCAGCGGGACACGCTGCCGCGAAGCAACGGAACGCACCAACCGCCGTCGCGTTGCGGCAAGAGTGCAACGCCCAAGGAGATCGCCATGGCAATACAAACCATTTTTGCCCATGTCAGTTGCTCCGACCTGAAGGCCAGCATCGGCTGGTATGAAAAGCTCTTCGGCAAGGCGCCGCTGCGCCAGCCGATGCCGGGGCTGGCCGAATGGCAATTCACCGAAAGCGCCGAGGTGCAGCTCTTCGAGGACAAGGACAAGGCCGGCACCTCGACGCTGACGCTCGGCGTGCTGCCGCTGGCGCCCGAAAGGCAGAGGCTGGTGGAGGCGGGCCTCGAACCCGGCCCGATCGAAGAAGCCGACGATTTCTGGATCATGCGCATGCGCGATCCCGACGGGAACCTGGTGGTGTTCGCGAGCGCACTGCGGGACTAGAGCAATTCCAAGAAAAGTGCGTAGCGGTTTTCCGTCCGTAAAAACAAAGAGTTAGAGCGGGTCAACGATTCTATCGCTGAACCGCTCCAGGAATGCCGGAATGCCGCTGGGCATATCCCTCCCGCCTCGAAGGGCAAGATGCCTATGCCGGTGGCGGCGCTGCCGGCGTCAATCCGTGGCGACGCATGATCTCCATCATCTTGGCCTTGTCCGGCGGTCCGCCGGCGGCAGCGTTGAGCAGGCCGAAGGCCTCGCGGAAATAATCCGGACCGATCGCCGCTGGGGTGATGACGCACAGCGCCTTCGCATCCGTGGTGCCGTTATTGTCGAAGCGGTGAACCGCGCCGCGTGGAATGCACAGTGCCTCCCCTGGCCCAACCTCGATCGGCCTGCCGTTCACGGTCCAGGTCAGCATGCCGTCGATGCCGTAGATCGTCTCCTCGTAGTGATCGTGGCTGTGCGCCGGCGCGGGCAAGCGCTGTGCGCCGGGCACCATCAGTTCGAAAGTGGCGACGCTGCCGTTCGAACTCTCGCCCGACACCAGGAAACGAACCGACAATCCCTTGGTACCGATGGTCTCGTCGGCTGGATTGACCTGAAGGTCCATGGCTGGCATTGCGCAAACTCCTCCGGTAAACTACATTTACTAGCAATCAGTAAACTCAATTTACCAAGCGGTCAATGGCCACATCCACTGAAGTTCTGCAGACCAAGACCGATGATCTTTTGATCGGCGCCCTGCTGCGCGTGTCGGCCCAGGCGATCCAGCGCCGGCTGATCAAGGAGCTCAACGCCGCCGGCTTCGACGAGTTGCGCCTGCCGCACATGGCGGTGCTGCAATTCCCCGGCCCCGACGGCGCGCGGCCCGGCACCATTGCCGAGCGTGCCGGCATGAGCAAGCAGGCCATCAACCAGCTGCTCAGCAGTCTTGAAGCCTATGGCTATCTCGTCCGCTCCGACGGCGAAGGCGGCGCGCGCGTCGTGCGGTCCACCGAACGCGGCCATGCCGCCTTCTGGAAAATGGTCGATATATTGCGCGACATCGAGGAGGAGTGGTGCACCGAACTCGGGCCGGAGCGCTTTGCCCAGCTCAAGGCGCTGCTGTTCGTCGTCTGGGACAGCCCGCTGGTGCGCTGAACGAGCGGCGCGCATCGACAAGGCACTCGGTTCCGCGCGTTGCCGTTCTGCGCCGTTGCGCTTCACCATCGACATGCATCGGGTGGCTGTCGCCCGGCCTATTGCAATTGCGGCTTCTTCAGGAAGCTGCCGCGGTCGGCGGATTTGACGCGCAGCCAGGTCTCGCGGCCATCGCGCACGACGCGCATCGGGATCTCCGCACCCGCCGAGCCGCTGTCCCACAGCTTGCGATAGAAATCAGCGAGCCCGTCGACCGCGCCGTCGCGCACCTCGGAAATGACATCGCCTTCCCGCAGGCCGGCCTTGGCGGCCGGGCCGCCCTCGGTCACGCTCATCACCACCACCTTGCCGTCGCTTTCGGCCGACAGCGCGCCGAGCCACGGACGCGGCGGCTTGGCCACCTGGCCGCGCGTCAGCAGGTCGTCGAGGATGGGCGGCAACAGGTCGATCGGCACCACCATGTTGATGTCGGCGACCTCGCCGGCGCGGCTCATCTGCAGGCGCAGCGAGCCTATGCCGAGCAGCGTGCCGTCGGCGCCAAACAGCGGCGCGCCGCCCCAGGAGGGGTGCGCGGGCGCGATGAAGATCGCCTCGTCGAGCAGATACTCCCAATAGCCGGCGAATTCCTGCTTGGTGACGATCCTGGCCTCCACCGCCCGGCCGATGCCGTCGGCAAGCACGACCGCGTCGCCGATCCTGGCCTTGCCGGCATCGCCCAGCGCAACCGCCGGCAGGCCGACCGGCGCCAGCGCCTGGACAAGGCCAAAGCCCGATTCCTGATCATAGGCCAGGGCGTGCGCGGGGATGACGCGGCCATCATGCGAGGTCAGCCAGACCTCCTCGGCCTCGGTGATAAGGTAGCCGATGGTCAGCACCAGCCCGTCATCCCTGATGACGACGCCGCTGCCTTCCCGCAGCGTGCCCAGCGCGCCGGCCGTGAAGGCATCCTCCGGCACGGTGGCCCGCACGGCGACGACGGAGCGCGGATTGGGATTGATGGTCATGCTTTTGTCCTGCGATGCAAATGCCCTGGCGGCTTCTCCTATAGGTATGCCTCGGGGGGCATGGTGCAAGGGGAGAAGGGAAGAAGCCCCAGCGCCACATCAACAATAGTTCAACACAAGTTGAACTTCCACCTCGCCAACCCTAGTTGTACAGCGACCTATTCATTCCTCCCCACCGCCCGAGGCTCGACATGACCGATTACACCCCGCCGAAAGTATGGACCTGGAACAAGGCAAATGGCGGCGCCTTTGCCAGCATCAACCGACCGATCGCCGGGCCGACGCATGACAAGGAACTGCCCATCGGCAAGCACCCGCTGCAGCTCTATTCGCTGGCGACGCCGAATGGCGTGAAGGTGACCATCATGCTGGAGGAGCTTCTGGCCCGCGGCCACCGGGGCGCCGAATACGACGCCTGGCTTATCCGCATCAACGATGGCGACCAGTTCGGCAGCGGCTTCGTGGAGGTCAATCCCAACTCCAAGATCCCCGCTTTGATGGACCGCAGCGGCGCCACTCCGGTGCGGGTCTTCGAATCCGGTTCCATCCTGCTTTATCTCGCCGAGAAATTCGGCGAATTCCTGCCTGCCGAGCAGCCGGCCCGCGCGGAAGTGCTGTCCTGGCTGTTCTGGCAGATGGGCTCGGCGCCGTATCTGGGCGGCGGCTTCGGCCATTTCTATGCCTACGCGCCGGAGAAGATCGAATATGCTATCGACCGCTTCTCGATGGAGGTGAAACGTCAGCTCGACGTGCTCGACCGGCGGCTGGCCGAGGTGGAATATCTCGGCGGCAAGGATTACACCATCGCCGATATGGCGGTCTGGCCTTGGTATGGCGGACTGGCGCTCGGTCGGCAGTATAATGATTCCGCCACTTTCCTGTCGGTGCAGGATTACAAGAACGTGCAGCGCTGGGCGAAGGCGATCGATGCACGTCCGGCGGTCAAGCGCGGCCGCATGGTCAACCGCGCCTTCGGCGAACCGGCCATGCAGCTGCACGAGCGCCACGATGCCAGCGATTTCGAAACCAGGACGCAGGACAGACTGGCGGCGGAGTGAGCTGAACGGACGACGCGCCGGCCTCCCCGTGCGGGAGGTCAGCCGCTTCAACCCACAGCTCTCTGCTCGACGGCCGATATCCATAGCCGGTCGATGTCGGCAAGAACCGTCTCGTCGATCTCGTCGAGATGGTTCCAGTACATGCCGTCCTCATAGAAATAGCCGAGATCCTTCTCGACCTGTTCGGCCTTTTCGGCCTGGTCGAGTTGAATGGTTCCCAGAATTTCCGCTTTCATTTCGGCGATCCGCGCCGGCGACAGGCCGCCGAGCTGGTCAAAGGCGAGGCTGGGAAAGACCAGCCGGCTGCGCGGCAGGTCGGACAGGTTGATGCACAGGCAGTCGTGCTTCAGGGCCTGGACAAGCAGGCGCGCCGACTTGGCCTCGAGGTTGCGCAGGGTAACGTCATCGCGCAAAGGGTCGGCACGGCCGATGCCATAGAAATGCGTCTTGCCCGGCTGGTCGTAGATCATGTCGCAGCCCAGGAATGCCAGCACATCCGGCTTCTGGCTGTGAATGGTCCAATAGGCTGCCGTCAGCGCCATCGTGGCGCCGGCATAGACGAAGCCACCGAAGGCGTTCTGGGCCGGGACATACTGCGTGGCGCTGAATATCTGAGCCTGCCGCAAGGTCGCGTCGTGAGGCAGGCGGTTCGGCGGGAAATCACCGGCATGGACGAGGAAATCCCAGTCGGGGCGCACGCGCCAGGCATTGTTGATGGCGACGATCCGGCTGAAGGCCTGCTTCGGCCAGGGCTCGCAACGCACCGCGTCGGGCGCGCTGCCAAGCAGAAGGATAATGCGGGCGCCCTCGCGAACATTCATCTCGGCTGGCTGGATGGTCATCGAAGGGCTTTCAGGTCTCAGCCGAGCGACAGGTCGCGCCTGCCATCGTCTGCCGCCTCGGGCGCAGCTGGCGCGGGAAGTTTCGCACGAGCGCAACCATGCACCTTGGCGGGCCGCTTTGCCAGCCCGGCCACGCGGCTGGTACAGACGATCCATGCCCACCCAAGGCCTGGTTCAACAAGCCTGTTTCAAAAGGGATTCAAAAAGGAAAGCCCGTCACAGGACCGTGACGGGCTTTTCCAAGGCGGGCCTGCGATGCAACTCAGTGCAGAACCTCGACGATCTGACGCGTGTCGGGATCGACCAGCACGGTCTGGTCATTGATGACCGCAACGCGGTACTTGACGTTCGGCACCTCGCGCAGCTCAACCCTGTCCGGTACCGGCGAGCCGAGCTTAAGTTCGATGCCCAAAAGGTTCACCGACGCCAACGGCTCCTTCTTGACGTATTCGCGTACGACTGTCTCCTGTTCCGGCTGCAGGACAACGGTTTCGGCCAGGGCCGCACCAACGCCGCCCATCAGAATGATCGCAGCAGCCGCACTTGAAAGATAATACTTCATAACAACCTCCTTGTCGGGATATCTGAAAGCCACCCTGCAAGGAAACTCCATCGCCGCTCCGAAGTTCCATCCGCAATTTTGGAACAAATGTGGCTATCGCAAGATCACAAGATGGCTTCTATTGATAGCATCAGCGAATATGCTTAAAATTCGCATCTAAATTTCGTGGATTACAGATACGGAACAATCGGAGATGGAACACAAGGTTCCCTTCCCGGAACAGCACAGCCGTGCTGCGTCGATGCTGAACCCGCTGTCCTGCCTTAGCAACAGCTAACGTGGAGCGTGCGGTGTCGTTCCAGGTGCCACAACCCTGTGCACAAAAAAAAAAAAAAGGCCCGCCCTGCCGGGAGCAGGACGAGCCTTCAATAACCGGCGGAGGTGGCAACCTCACCGGTCGCATCGGGAAACGCCCGCTTCGGCTTATGGTTCCACCGACAGGCGGCGTGGCCTGCCGGTGTGATGCAACCACGTCGTCCTAATTCCCCCGAAGGAGGCAATGTGGCCCCCGACCTTGCGTGATTTTTCCCGCTGATGTCTGTCGTCATCGCGCTGATGGTGCCCTTGCAGGGATTTGCGGGCGCACTGGCCGAATGGATGGTGGATGAGGTAGGGCTGCGCTTACAGCCAGCTCGGCAAGATCGCCGTGCCGACCGGCGGACCACAAGATCGGCCATCTCGGCCACGGTCCAGGCCGAGCCCGGGCGTCAGAACGAGACACCGTCCCGATGTAATGGCGGGACTGCGTCGATCGAATCCTGGCTCCTTACGGCATCTTGTGCGCGCCTATGGATCAGCCCCACGACGAGCACGAAATATCCGACCTGCAGGACAACCAGGGTCACCACCGTCCAGGTGAGCGCCTTCCAGAAGGAACCGGTGGCCATATAGGTCCAGACCGCGACAAGGATGGTCGTCGCCGACATCCCCACGAGAAACCGCCCAACATACATCGACGCCCAAATCGCCGAACATTCCAATTCGGCCGATTCCCCTGCCCGAATTCCCGATACCCGCGCCCAACGTTTCATTATTTTAGCAGCTACGCAAGTATGTGACCGGCCCGGTAGTGGGTCAGTTTGAAATCCAGCCTTTGAAGTGGCGCATGGCAGTGCCATATTCCTGGCATGAACCCCAAAATACAGATCAAGGCTTGGATCGTCCCCGTTTGGACCGAGAATGAGCCACCCATGGCTTTTTGCTGGATCGCGGGATATGGCGCCCCAATCGAGGCGCAAGAGGCAGTAAGGCGAAAAATAGGGGAAGCCAACATTGGCAGCCCGTCCCCCGTATCAAATCCCACCGCTGACAAGTTGGGGGTCCAGCCAGGCGAGGTTTGGTTACTATGACCGGTAAGCACCCAAAGCGCCCGCGCGATGCCAATCAGTTGGCGAAATCGATAGTAGATCTCGTTACGGGCGATACCGCCGAACCTGTCGATGACGGCAAAGACCCGGCGGCTGTCGGAAATTTCAAACTGACCCACTACGACCGGCCCCTATAGGATCGGCTTGGCGCCGACTCTCGAAATTTGTTGCACCCTGGCCCTATCGGGAGCAATTTGCTGCTCACGGACCGGGCAAAAACAAGTCCGATGGGGATTGGGAAATGACGCTCAAGCTGATCGGGGCCGGTTTCGGCCGCACCGGCACGTGGTCGACCTTTGCCGCGCTGAACAGGCTCGGCCTGCCTTCCTACCACATGCAGGAAGTCATCATGAACAAGGCCAACAAGGGCCATCTCGACTTCTGGCGCATGGTGGCCAACAGTCCGCCCGGCACCCAGCACGACTGGAACCGGGTGTTCGCCAACTATACGGCCACCGTCGACAATCCCGGTTGCTGCGTATGGCGGGAACTGCTCGTGGCCTATCCCGACGCCAAGGTGTTGCTGACGCTGCACCCGCGCGGCGCCGAAGCCTGGTACGAGAGCACGATCGACACGATCTATTTCACCAACAATGTCTGGCAGTTCAAGATCCTGGAATGGCTGACGCCGTTCGGCTGGAAATTCGGCGACATGTCGAAAAAGCTGGTGTGGGGCCGCGCGCTCAAGGGCGTGATGGACGATCGCGCCAGGGCGGTGGCCCGCTACAACGCCTATATCGACGAAGTGAAGGCCGCGGTGCCGCCCGAAAAGCTGCTGGTCTACAAGGTGACCGAAGGCTGGGGGCCGCTGTGCGATTTTCTGGGCGTCGCCGTGCCCAACGATCCCTTCCCCAACCTCAACGACCGCGAAACGATCAAGAAGATCATCCGCGACATCATCAAGGGCTCCTACATCATGCTGGGGCTGAGCGTGGCGGCCGTCGCGGCGGTGGTCGCCGCATTATGGTTGTGGCTGCGGTAGCCCGCCACCAAGGCAGACGGCAATCCGTGATAGGCCAGGCCCGTACTCGCGAGTGCGGGAACAAACGCCGGCAGCCCGAGTTTTGCCTCCAGTCTTCACAGGTATTGGAGGCCACAATGGCACCGCGCGGCAAACCCCGCACCGACGATGATGACGGCCCGCAGGCGGATAGCCCGACCATCGAGCAGCAGGATTGGGACGCGGTCAAGGGCGGCCAGATCCTGCCTGATAGCGTGCCGGAAAACGGCGACATGCGCTACGGCACCGAGAAAGAAGGCGACCTGCCGCAAGAGGATGACGACAACCCCTACCAGGAGAGTGATGAGGCCCTGCCCGACGACGAGGAAGAAGCCGCGATCACGCGAAACCCGACCCGAGAGGGCCGGTTCGACGAGACGTGACTGAACTTCGAAAAATCCCTGCCGTCCCCGCAATGTTCGCGTAATGCCTTGGAGCTACCCCCGGCCGACAATAGCCGTTGGCGCGTCGCCTTTTTGCCCGTCCAACGCCCGCATTCGCCTCTCAACAAGGTAAAGGCTTTATATTGCAATTGGCTAAAATAGCGGAACGTCCAATGGACATTGCCGGAACCGAACAGGCCCCCTCGGACCTTTGCGTGCGCGACCCAAGACCTTAGTCCCAGAAGAAAACGCAAAGGGCCGATGAGGGCCCCTCCTCCGGGAACATCCGGCCCCTGCCGCCGTTTGCAAAGGTCTGTAAACCGGGCTCATCCCTGGAGGGAGCGTGATGTCCCATCGGTCCATCATCATCAAGACAGGTCACGGTCCGGGCACGGCGGTTGCCGTGCTGGCGGTTGGGCTGGTGGTGGTCGGCATCGTGTTCCTCGTCCTGGGCGGCGCGCTCTATTTCGGCGAACAGCCGTCCAATCAGCATGCGCTTTCCTCCGTGCCGGCCCGATCAGTGCAGACGGCCGATCGTGCGGCGGAAAACTGATGAAAGCGCGGCAGGCGGCGCGGTCGCCTTGCAATAAACATTAGATATTGCGAATATAATGATCAACCGGCCAGTGCCAGAAGCCGGCTTGGCCCGGTGTGCCTTTGTTTGCACCTGGTCGCCGGGCCACTTTTCCTGCCCGCCGGCGACGCGCTCAGCGCGCTATCTTGCCGTCCTTCGCCACCGCCTTGCCACGTCGATCCACCGACCGCTCCTTTGCCACGGCCGCGACCGCTTGGGCACGTGCCGCGCCCGCATGGCGACGAAGTCGGCGCTGGCGCCAACCACGATGCCATGGCCTTCCAGCCCCAGCGCCTTCGCGCTTCGGCGAAGCAGGCGTCGGATCCGCGCTGCTGTTCCTGCCTATTCCGCTTTCGCGGAAGTTTCAAACATCAGCCAATGTGCAATGGTGTCGTTGCGGCGGTACGAGCCGCCCTGGTTGACGCGGGCGCCCAGCACACCCCAACATGCGCCCCCCGCCCGCGTCGGCCATGGCGTTCAGCGCCATACAGCTTCTCAAGCGTGGCGTCGGCCAGCCTGCCGGCCAGGCGCGCCGGCGCCAGACCGACCGGCCGTGGCAGGTCCTGTGACACCAGCCCGGCGGGCGAGCCGGGCGCCAGCCGGAAATCCTGCGATTGCGTCGCGTTGGCGCCGGCAAGCGCCAGCCCGGCGGGGTCGAAACCGCGAAGCGGTAGGCGCCGGGCGAGCGGATCACGGCGCTGGCCGACGACGTCGACTGATTACTTCAGCTCCACCCACACCGGCGCATGGTCGCTGGCGCCGTCCTGCCCGCGCACCTCGCGGTCGATGCCCGCCCCGTTCAGCCGGCGGGCGAGCGTCTTCGACAACAGGATATGGTCGAGCCGCAGCCCGGCATCGCGCGGCCAGCGGTTCCGCCGGTAATCCCAGAAAGTGTAGAGCGTTTCCTTCGGATGTTTCTTGCGCAGCGCATCCGTCCAGCCCTGTTCGAGCAGGGCGGCGAAGGCGGCGCGGCTTTCCGGCTGCACCAGCGCGTTGTCGTCATAGGAGCGGGTGGCGTAGATATCGCGTGGCTCGGGCACGATGTTGTAGTCGCCCGCCAGCACCACCGGCAGGCCGGTGTCGAGCAGCTGTTCGGCATGCGCTTCCAGGCGCGCGTGCCAGGCGAGCTTGTAGGTGAATTTCGGCCCCGGCCGAGGGTTTCCGTTCGGCGCATAAAGGCAAGCGACGACGATGCCGTCCACCGCCGCTTCGATGTAGCGGCTCTGCCGGTCTGCATCGTCGCCGGGCAGCGCATCGCGGGTCAGGACGGGTTCGGATCCTCGCGCGAGTATGGCGACGCCGTTCCAGGTCGGTTCGCCCTTCCACACCGCGCCATAGCCGGCCGCGGCGAGCCTGGTCAGCGGAAACTGCGTGTCGCGCGCCTTCAGCTCCTGCAGGCAGACGACATCGGGTTTTGCCGTCGCCAGCCACGCCAGCAGGTTTTCGAGCCGGCTGTTGATGTTGTTGATGTTGAAGGTGGCGAGTTTCATTTTTGAATGCCGAAGGCGACCCTCGCTTCGTCATCCTCGGGCTTGACCCGAGGATCCATGCCGTGACCCTCGCCGTGGAACGCGGCGGGGCAAAACTCCGAACCTTTGCATCGCCTTGGCGTCACGGCATGGATCCTAGGATCTGTGCGCGTCGCTTCGCTCCTTGCTCAGCCCTAGGATGACGACAGTGATTGTCGCGCCACCCATGCCTTCACCGTGTCCGCCACCGTCTTCAGATGATCGGCGGTGGAGAAACCCGAAACGCTCTTGCGCGGCTTCAAATCGTGGTCGCCATCCTCCAGCCAGATCACCTTGATGCTGTCGGACAGCCCATAACCCGCCACCTCGTCCTTGGTGCCGAACTCGTCGCGCGTGCCTTGAAAAATCAGCGTCGGCGTCTTCAGCCCGGTGAGATGCCTGGTCCGCAGCTGCTCGGGCTTGCCCGGCGGATGGAAGGGGTAGCCGAGGCACACCAGCCCGGCGATTTCGCCCTTGGCAAGCGTCTCGTCGGCGACCATGGAGGCGACGCGCCCGCCCATCGACTTGCCGCCGATGATCAGCGGACCGGCGACGCCCCTCGCCCTCAGGTCGGCGATCGCCTTGATGTATTCCGGGTTCACCGTCTCGGCGCGCGGCGGCGGCTTGCGGTGGCCGTAGCGGCGCGCCGCCATATAGTGGAACTCGAAGCGCGCGACCTGGAAACCCGCGGCGGCCAGCGCCTTGGCGGTGGCGGTCATCGGGGGCGAATCCATCGACGCCCCGGCACCATGGGCGAGCAGGATGGTGACGGGCGCGGTTTCGTCGCCGTCGAAGAGGAAGCTGGTCATGGGGTGATGACTCGCGCGACGCCGACGCTGCTGATCTCCCCCCTAGTGGGGGAGATGCCCGGCAGGGCAGAGGGGGGCGCGAAGGAATGCCAGCCTTCGGTCAAATATCCAAGAGGCGGATTCCTTTGAAAAAGGCCGATCTGTCGGCGGGGCAGCGCCCACCTCTGCCCTGCCGGACATCTCCCCCACAAGGGGGGAGATTGGCTGTCATCTCGGCCTTCGCCAATCATGCTCACACCGCCGTCCGCGCCAGTTGCATGTCGACGAACTGCACGCCCTTGGCTGCAACCCCGGCCCATTCGGACTCCGCGTCGAGCTCAAGATACCGCACCCAATTTCGCCGTGCCTCAACCAGATTGCCGGCATCGAACTCCAGCCTGGCCAGGTTGAACACCGGGTCGGCATAATTCCTGTCGAGCGCGATCGCCTTCTGCAGGTGCCTTCGCGCCGAAGCGTCGCGGCGCTGCTCGCTCATCAGCCCGGCGAGGTTGAACCAGGCCTCGACGAAGGCCGGGTCGAGTTTTATGGCGCGGGCATAGTCGTGCGCCGCCTCCGCCACACGCCCACCGGCGCGCAGGCAGTTGGCGCGGTTGAACGCGGCGATCGCGTCGGTGGGGTCAATGGCGAGGCAGCGCTGGTAGAGCGCGGCGGCCACGTCATGGTCGCCGCCCTCCTCCGCCGCTTCCGCCTCGGCGAACAGCTCTTCCAGCGTGTCGTCGCCTTGCGCGGCCGCGCCGAGATCGAACAGCAACTGGCCGTCGAGCTCGCTCTGGCCGCCTTCGAGATAGATCGCGTCGGGCCGGCCATGCTGCGAACCGACATTGAGCGACTTGGCGGTGAGCGAGGCGACCGGGCCGGAGCGGTGCACGGAACGCGCGATGGCGCCCCACGTCGCCCCGCCGGCGACCAGCCCGGCATATTTGCGCGCCAGGATCAGGTCGCGGAAGGAATAGGGTTCCGCGTCGTGCTCGAAGGCATCGAACAGCGACAAAAGGTCAAGGTCTGCGCCGGAGAGCCGCGATTGCTCGATCAGCGATTGCCTGGACAGGGACGACGCTTCCGGCGCCTTCATCAGGCCGAGCAGGCGCAAAAAGCCGTTCTCGCTGATCAGCGTGCGCCCGGCCGCCTGCTCGGCGGCGATGCGGCGCTCGATCCCGGCATCGCCGTTCCTGGTCAGCCCCGCCTTGGCAAGCAAAGTCCGGCCGAACACGATATGCGTGGTGCGCCTGGTGATGCCGCGCCGGAGCTGGCCGTGCTGGCGCTCGACCTCGCGCGCGGCGAGCCGCAGCGGAAACGCCGCCAGCGCGCCGATCGTGCCGAAGACGGCGCCCGGGACCGAGACGGCTGGTGCCGTCATTTCTTGCTCTTGCCGACCGCCTTCAGCAGATTGGCCTTCAGCGGATTTTCAGGCGCACCGCCCGCTGCCGCCTTCTTGGCGGGCTTGGCGGGCGCCTCCTCGGCCTTGCTCTTCGACTTGGCCGGCGGCTTCGACTGCGACAGGCTCGCCTTCAGCGCATCCATCAGGTTGATGACATTGCCGCGCTCGGGCGCTGCCGCGATGATTGGCTTGTGGCCCTTGAGCTTCTCGCGGATCATCGACATCAGCGCGATCTCGTAGCGGTCCTCGTAGTTCTTCGGGTCGAAGGTGGTTTCCTTCTGCTTGATCAGCGCTTCGGCGAGTTCCAGCATTTCCGGATCGGGCTTGCCGGCCGGGATGTTGCCGAAATACTCAGCCGTGCCGCGCACTTCGTTCGGATTCCTCAACGTGCACACGAACATGCCGTTCTCGCGCGGGCCGATCGTCACCACCCGCTCGCGGCTGGACAGCACCAGCCGGGCGATCGCCAGCTTGCCGGATTTGCGCATCGCTTCGCGCAGCACCGCGAAGGTTTCCTCCGCCATGGCGCCATCGGGGGCCAGGTAATAGGGCGCGTCCTGGTAGATGACATCGACCTCGCCTTCGTCGACGAAGGCCTCGATGTTCATCGTATGGTTGGACTCGATGCGCACCGCGTCGAGGTCGGCGTCATCGATGATGATGTACTGCTTGTCCTCATACTCGTAGCCCTTGACCAGATCGGCGCGCTCGACGAGCCCCAGTTCCGGGTCGACCGGCTTCATGTTGATGCGGTTGTGGGTCTTCTTGTGCAGCTGGTTGAACGAGATGCGTTCGCTGGCGCTGGTGGCGGGATAGAGCCGCACCGGACAGCTGACCAGACTGAGTTTGAGGTAACCTTTCCAACTTGCCCTGGGCGCCATGATACACTCCTACGCGGCCATGCACTGACAATGTGTTGGAGCATGGGTCTTGTCCAAAAACCGGTTCCCACTTTTGGGGACCATGCTCCAAGCAGCGCTGTTCGTCCGCAGGACGAATAAGGCTGCGCAAATCCTACACCGGCCCCGCACGATACCGGCAAATCCTGACGAAATGTTTTAGGTCGCCGGCGGGGTCGGAGGTGAGGATAATTCAAAATGTAAGAAGCGTCGATGGCAGTCGACGGCAGGCGGGGTGCTTGCGATTAGGCGAATGCCTCGAAGCTTCGTCATCCTAGGGCGGAGCAAGGCGCGAAGCGACGCGGCGCAGACCCTAGGATCCATTCCGTAACCTGGAAGCGTTGCCACGGTTCGGGTGCCGTGCTGGTGCTATGGGAATTCCGCGCCGCCGCGCTCCCCGCCGACTGACACGGCATGGATCCTCGGGTCAAGCCCGAGGATGACGATCGGAGGGGCTTCAGGCGCGCTACCCACACCGTTGTCGATACCGTGCACGATAGAGCAAAGCGCCCCATCCCTTCGTCATCCTAGGGCGGAGCAAGGAGCGAAGCGACGCGCGCAGACCCTAGGATCCATGCCGGGACATCAGAACCACCGCGGCAGCGCAGAATCTGCAGCCGTCGGTTCCGCGAGCACGGTCACGGCATGGATCCTCGGTCGAGCCCGAGGATGACGAAGGGAATGCCCACGTTACCACCCAGTTCCGCGAAAGAGTTCGAACCAATCCGGATTGCCCTTCTCGATCAGCTCGATCTTCCATTGGCGAGGCCAGCGTTTCAGAGACTTCTCGCGCTGGATGGCATCGGTGATATCGAAATACTCTTCGTACCAGACCAGTCTTTGCACGCCGTATTGGCTGGTAAAGCGCGAACCCTGGCCGGACTTGTGCTCAGGCATTCGACGGCCAAGATCGTTGGTCACACCGATGTAGATCGTGCCACACTTCTGGCTCGCGGTCATGTAAACGTAGCCGGTCATGAGGCGACCCTACTTGATGTTATTGCCGGTGGACATTCAGGCCGGTGGTATTCTGCGGCCAACGTCACGGCATGGATCCTAGGGTCTGCGCGCGTCGCTTCGCTCCTTGCTCCGCCCTAGGATGACGAAAGATGGGACGGCAAATCCCTGGCAAATTCATCGATCTCCGCCCAGGGGTCCCCCGACGTCTCCAGCAAGCCCGGCAGCGACGAATAGTTCAGGTCCTGCGGCGCGTCGATCGCCTCCAGATCCGCCCAGCTCACCGGCGTCGAGGCCGGCAGATTGGTGCGGGCGCGCAGCGAATAGGGGGCAGCGGAGGTGTGGCCGCGCGCATTGCGGTGATAGTCGATGAAGATGCGCTTCTTGCGGTTGTCCTTGCCCATGGTGGTGGTGAACGTGTCCGGCGCGGTCGCCGCCAGATGCGTTGATATCGCGCTGGTTGCCTGATGCAGCTTCTTCCAGTTCTGCTTTTGCGTCACCGGTACGGTGATGTGGATGCCGCTGCCGCCGGAGGTCTTGGCGAACGGCACCAGCCCCAGCCCCTCCAGCTCGCTTTTGATGTGCACGGCGGCCTCGACCACCTCGCGCCACGAAATCCCCTCGCCCGGATCGAGGTCGAGGACGATCTGGTCGGGCTTGTCGAGGCTGGTGCGGTGCGTGCCCCAGGTGTGGAACTCGACGACGCCGAACTGCGCCAGCGCCAGATAGCCTTTCGCGCCTTCGACCGAGAGGTAGGATTTGGTCTCGCCCTCGGAATTGGTCGCCTGGAACGTCACCACCGAGGGCGGCATGCCGGTGAAGGCGTGGCGCTGGAAGAAGCAGTCCTTGGGCAGGCCGGTCGGGCAGCGCACCAGCGACACCGGCCGGCCGAGGATATGCGGCAGCATGAAGTCGCCGACCAGCGCGTAGTAGACGGCGATGTCGAGCTTGGTCGGCCCGGTCCTGCCGAACAGCCGCCGCGTCGGATTGGTCACCCAGATGGTGGCAAGGTCCGCCTCCGAAATCAGCCGTTTGCGCTTGGCCGAGACCGGCGTCGACAGGCCGACATCCCTGAGACCGCGAAACACGCCATGACGCAATGCATTGTCCGCCGTGCGGTTGGCATAGTGGATGCGGGCTGAAAACAGCGGCTTCACCCAGTGCATCTCGCGCATGATCTCGCGCGGCACGCCCTCCGGCGCCGTCGCGCCGGCGGTGAGCGGCTCCAGCCGGGCCAGCAGGTCTGCCGCCGTCTCGGCGTAGAAGCCGGTGCCGACCTTGCCGCGATAATGCAGTTCGCCATCCTCCCACTCGGCCATGCCAAGCGCGGCCAGCCCTTCCGCCGCCTCCGAAATCGTGTAACCCGCGATGACGAAATCGCCCTTCTGCAGCGCCTTGGTCTTGGTCCAGCTCTTGGTACGGCCGCTCTGGTAGGTGGCGGTGGCGCGCTTGGAGACGACCCCTTCGAGGCCCAGATCGGAAGCCTGGTCATAGAGCCCCTGCCCCGAGCCTTCGACATGGTCGGAGAACTGGATGGCGGAATTGGCGCCGAGGCCGGTGAGCAGTTCGGCCAGCAGCGCCTTGCGCCGGATGAGCGGCACCTTCGTCAAATCCCAGCCGTCGAGATGCAGCAGGTCGAAGGCATAAAAATGCAGCTTGCTGCCGGCGCCCTCAGCCAGCGCGTCCTGCAGCAGCGCGAAACGGGAAATGCCTCTGCCGTCGAGCACGACGATCTCGCCATCGATGATCGCCTCGCGGCAAGGCAGTCTGGCGAAGGCATGGGGGAGATCGCCATAGCGCTTCGTCCAGTCGATGCCGCCACGCGTGATCAGCCGCACCTCTCCATCGAACACATGCGCCATGGTGCGGTAGCCGTCGAACTTGATCTCGTGCAGCCAGAGCTCGTTGGTATTCTCGGCAAGGCTTTCGCCGCCCGGCGGCTTCGGCACCTGTGTCGCCAGTTGCGGCTCGATGCGACGGAGCGCCGGCGCCTTGACCGCGCCCGGCAATTCTGCGGGCTGCAGCGAACCCGGTTTCGGCGCGGACTGCGCCGCCGGCTTCGGCGGCGCCACCAACTCCTCGATGCGCAGCCCGGATTTCACGCTCTCCGGCCGCGCCTCGAGTATGTCGAGCCTGGTGTCGGAAGCGAGGTCGCGCTCCTTGAACAGCAGCCAGTTCTTCTTGTTCTCATCCTCGCCGGGCTTGGGCTTTAGGCGGGTCAGCATCCAGCCGCCATTGAGCTTTTCGCCGGCCAGCCGGAACTTGAAGGCGCCGGTCCTGAGGCTCTTCTCGACATCGTCCATCGGCGCCCACGTGCCGGTGTCCCAGACGATCATCGGCCCGCCGCCATATTCGCCCTCGGGGATGACGCCCTCGAAGTCGATATATTCGAGCGGATGGTCCTCGGTCTCGACCGCCAGCCTCTTGTCCGCCGGATTGAGCGAAGGCCCGCGCGGCACCGCCCAGCTCTTCAGCACATCGCCGACCTGCAGGCGCAGATCGTAATGGTCGGCGGTGGCGTGGTGCTTGTGCACGACGAAGCGGTTGCCTTCATCGAAGACAAGTCCGCCGGCGGGTTCGGGGGTTTTCGAGAATTCGCGCTTGGCGCGGTAGGGGTTGAGTTTGGCGGGGGACATTGGTCAGGAACCGAGGCGCACGGCAGCCGCCAACCGCCTCGTTGCTTCGCGTTCCGCAAACCTCGCGGTCGTCATTCTCGGGCTTGACCCGAGGATCCATGCCGTGACCCCTACCGTAGAGCGCAGCCGAGCGGAACCTGGACCGCAGCGGCGCATTGATGTCACGGCATGGATCCCAGGGTCTCCGCGACGTCGCTTCGCTCCTGCTCCGCCCTGGGATGACGAAAGCGTGGAGACCATGCAGCTCAATCGTCAGCAGCCGGCGTCAGTTCGAGTTCGGCCGGCGTCAACCCCTGCTGCAACTGGGCGAGCCGGAACTCGTCGACCCAGTAGGCCTCGCCGTCGACCAGCACGCGCGCCCGGTAGGCGCCGTCCGAAAAGCTCTGCGCGGTGATGTAGACCTTGTGGCGATCGAGCGCCTTGCGCACGGCGGCACGCTTGGCATTCTGGCCGGTGACGGGACTGAACATGACGCTGCCCTCGGTCGCCCTGACACGCAACATGGCCGCTCCCGCGGCCCGGCGACTGGGCTCAAGGATGACGGAGACGCGCTGTCCTGTCAATTTGGCGGGCCACGCCCTTCGGCGATTGACGACCCGCCGCTGTCAGGCGAGTTGCGAGGGGAGGAATTTTTCCAGGCTGTTGAAGGGGCTTCGCGCCTCGGCTTGAATCAAAACTTCAAGCAGGAATACCCGCCTCACACATCCTCGCTGTCGAAGATCAGCATATCGGCGCCGCCGGTCGCGAAGACCTGGAGATCGGCGGCGGTCGCCTGCCCTTCGGCGCTGGCGAATGCATTCTGGATGCCGGCCAGATCGTCGAACCGCAAGGTGGCGACCAGATGGACCTTTGCCGGCCCCGCTGGGGTCATCACCGGACCGCTGCTGATTTCGTAGCGCCGCAATCCCGGGATGGTCTTGGCCAGCGGAACGTGCTTTTCGCGGTAATAAGCATCGAACGCCGCAGGATCCGCGGGCGTGCCATACATCACTACCAGGCTTGCCATCATTGCCTCCCCGAAGCCGTTGCTCTTTCGGCAGCGTGATGGTTTGCGGGGAGCTCGTCAATCCGTGTTGGCGGGAACCTCAGTTCTTCAACCGCCGCAGCCGGCGCATCACGCCCTGCACGGCCTTGAACAGTCCCGGCCTGGAGCGCACGAAAACCTCCGTCTTTCCACGCAGCTTGATATAGGCGGTCGCGCCCCTGCCCCGCAGCGTCATCGCCTCGCACAACTCGGCCAGCACCGCGCTCGAAGCGCCGATATGCTGCTTGTACCCCTGGCTGCCGACCGACAGGTCGAAATAGTCAAGCCCCCGGGCGCGCGCCCACATCATCAGCTTGCCGATCGTCGTCAGGCCTGGCGGGGTGTTGGCCACCGCGTCCTGGTCGATCCCCAGCAGAAGCGCGTGCAAAGTGTGCTTCATGATCAGCACGTAGATCACGGCGAGATAGGCTTCCCCGACACGCAGCCCGAACAGCCGCACCGAGCCGTCGGACAGACCTTGCAGGGCGGCGTCGCGATAGAACGCGACGACCGGCGCCTGCGTCAGCAGGTCGAAACGCCCGAGCTCGCGGAAGCGGTTGAGCCTGAGCTCCAGCAGTGTCGCGAACTGCTTCTCCACCATATCAGGCGTCCAGGCTTCGACCAGATCGAGCTTGCCCATCTGTTCGAAACGGCGGCAGTGCTTGTGGAAATTCTTGGCGTAGGACGATTTGCAGATGCGCTTGATCAGCGTCTCCGGCTCGCCATCCATGGCCAGACCCGAGGCGATCTGGATAGAGTCGCGCGACGCCGAAAGCAGCGCCAGCGGATTGGCGACGCCGTGAATCCGTTGCGGGATCCCCGCGACATGGATGCGGTCCGCCGGCGGCAGCACGGCGCGGACCGCCGACCAGGCGGCGGCAGCGCTCTGTTGGGTCCAGGGTCTCGCATCGGCCAGCAGCGGCGCCGAATAATCACAGACGCCGCAGCTCAGCCATTCGATCACATGATGGCCCAGCGCCCGGCGCCGCATCAGCGGCAGCAGCATGGCCGGCGCGCCCGTGGCGGCGTCGTTGACCTCGACGACGAGCAGGTCGGCACTTTTGGGCATCAGCCGTCTGGCGATCCCCTCCACCCAGGCAAAGGCCTGGTGGCCGGTGCACAAACCATTCGCCTCGAGGCGCAGCCACAGCGGCTTTACGCTGTCGAGGCTGGTGTGCAGCCGCGCCGTATAGCGCGCGGAGGTGCCGGTGCCGGCGGCAACCAGCGAAACCGGCACGTCGGGTCTATCAGTCATCGCAGCCGCTCGCATTGCCTGGCCTGCCACATGCTTCGCCTGTCGTTCTGGCCCGCCCTCAGCTTCCTCCACGCAAGCGCCGCAAACCCCGCATCGTTCCCTGGACCGCCTTCAGCAGCCGTGGGTTGGCGCGCACGAAAGCCTCGGCCCGGTTGCGGATCTCGATGGCGTTGCTCGCCAGACTGCCCCGCATCGTGAACCCGTGGCGGAGTTCGGCCAGGACCGAACCCGTGGCGCCCATATGTTGCTTGTAGCTCTGGTTGCCGACCGACAGGTCGAAATAGCCGAGCCCCTGTTCGCGTGCCCAGCCCATCAACCTGCCCATGATTGCAAGTCCCGGTGAGACATTGGGCACGACGCTCTGGTCCATCGCAATCAGGAGAGCATGAACAGTCCCTTGATGGACCAGCAGATATTGGACCGCGATCAGGGCCTCACCGACGCGCAAGCCGAAAAGCCGCACCGAACCGTCCGACAGGGCCCGAATAGCTGCGTTCCGGTAGAAATCGACAATCGGCTTCTGCGTCAGCAGGTCGAAGCGGCCAAGCTCGCGAAAGCGGTCGAGCCGCATCCGGACCAGCTCGCCGAAAATACCCTCCACCTTGGCCGGCGTATCGGCCTCGACCAGTTCCACGCCGCCGAGCCGTTCGAGGCGGCGCCAGTCCTTGCCGAATTCCTTGACGAAGGATGGCCTGCAAAGGCGCTTGAGGACGGTTCCCGGGTCGCCGTCGATGGCAAGGCCGAAGGTGGTCTGGATGGAATCGCGCGTGGCCGGCAGCAAGGCCAGCGGATTGTCGACGCCGTGGATCCGTTGCGGAATTCCCGTGATATGGAAGCGGTCCGCCGACGGCAGCACGGAGCGCACCGCCGCCCATGCTGCCTCGGCCGATTGCCTGGTCCACGGGCTCGCATCCGCCAGCAGCGGCGCCGAATAGTCGCAGACGCCGCAGCTCAACCATTCGACCACCCAATGGTGGAAAGAGCGCCGCCGCAGCAAGGGCACCAGCATCCTGGGCACTCCCGTCGCGGCGTCCCTCACCTCCACGATGAGCGGTTCGGCACCTTTCGACATCAGCCGCGCGATGATCTCCTCGGCCCACGCATAATGCTGGTGGGCGGTGCACACGCCGTCTGCCTGGAAACGCAGCCAGAGCGGCCTGACCGTTTCGAGGCTGGTGTGCAATCGTGCCGTATAGGTGTCGTTCGCGGCTATGACGACGGGAGGAGAGACCTGCCCGCCGAGCGTGTCGGTCACCTCAGCAATTCGCACTGCCTGGCCTGCCACATCTCTCTCCTATCGTTTTGCCGCGGCGAAGGTGACCGCCCGCCGCCGCCACGAACCCGGCAGACTGTCGTGCTGCTGGTCCGGATGCTCGATGTTCCACATGCGGTGATGCACGAAATACCATGATGCCGCGAGCACGAAGGTCTCGGAGACCGCCGAACCCAGCAGCGCCCAGGGTGGAGAGGCGATCGCCAGCAGGATTGCGATCAGCGCCAACCCGACGATCGCGCCGCCCATCGTGATGAAGGCGACGATCCGGAAATCGCCGAGGATTTCGAGGACGATGCGGGGCATGATGTAAAGCATGATCGGGACGAAATTCGCGATCACGAAAAGCCCGATGAACCCGACCGAGGCATCCTGGAGAGCCTGGGATTTCACCATCGGCAGGACGAACATGACAGCGCATCCATAGACCAGGCCGCCCAGCCCCATGACGAGCGACCAGATCTTCGCCTGCGCCCAGACACGGCCTGTTTCATTGTGCTGCATGAGCTTGGCCAGCTCCGGCTGCGTCATGTTCACGAAGGCAAGGCTGATGATGCGCAGCGGCGCAAAGAACACCAGCACTGCCGCCAGCGGTGCGTAGGCGGCAGGCCCGGCAATGCCCGCGACCAGCAGCGCCAGGCATTGTCCCTGGATGTTGGTGGTGGTCGCGCTGAAGGCCGACCAGCACAGCTGGCGCCAGAGCCTGGCATAGCGCCGCCGCGTCGGCATACGGAAGCTGATGCGAAGCGTGCGGCGTGCCAGCCGGACCAGGACGAGGATACCAACCAGATTTGCCGCGGTAAGCGCGTAGAACGTGGCCTGCAGCCCATCCTTTGCAAACCAGATCGTCAGCCCGGCCAGCACGGTGCCGGAGATTGTGAAGGCGGCATCGCTGATGGAGACGATCACCTGCAGGCGGCGCGCGAAGAATGCCGTGCGCATGTGGCTGCGCAGCGACCAGGCGCCGACGAAGCAGCCGGCGGCGATGCCGCTTGGATCGCCCAGCAGATGCATCAGGACAGCCGTGGCTATCGCCATCAGCAATGCCACGACCAGCGCCGCCGTTCCGAAGGCCACGTCATGGGCGTCGACGCCGGCGCTGTTGGTGCTCTTGCCCATCCATATCGAGGCCGGAACGGCGGTCAGCGACCTGATGTAGGACAGGCCGACCCCGCCCATCACCATGGCGATGGCGAACAGGCCGTAGCCTTGCGCTGACAGCAGATGCAGCAGCATGATGTTGAGGGCAAAGTGAAAGCCGCTCTGCATCGCCTCGCCGCCGATCATCAGCACGAGCCGCCGCACCAGATGGCCAGGAAATTTCACGGCCGTGTCTCCGCCTGGCGGGCGGTTGCCGCCCTGGCCGGCCTTGCCATGGCCGCTTTCAATTTGTCGGCGGCGATGGCGGTGATCGCGGCCGCGGCGACCGGCCCGCTGAAGACCGCCTCGTAGCGCTTGCGCCCGGCGGCGACAAAACCGCGCCAGGTTTCGGGCCGCAGGACGATCTCCTGCAATTTCGCGGCAAGGGCGGCTGCGTCGCCAGGCGGAACGTGCCAGCCGGTCTCGCCGTCGGCGACCACTTCGACCAGCCCGCCGATCGCCGACACCAGCGGCGGGCGGCCATGGGCCATCGCCTCGATGGCGACGCGGCCGAGCGATTCCGGGCGCCGCGACGGCACGGCGACGATGTCGGCCCAGCGATAATGCTCGGACGGGTCCGGTATGAACGGCAACACGCTGACCCGCCCGGTGAGTCCCATACCGCCGACCAGTTCGGCGAGCGCACGCTCGCGCTCGATGCTTTCAAAGGCGCCGCCGACCAGCCGCACCTCGATCCTCGACTTCAGCTCCGCCGGCAGTGAGGCGATCGCTTCCAGCAGCACTTCCTGGCCCTTGATCCTGTTGACACGGCCAAGCAGCAGTACGCGCAGCGGGCGCTTGCCGTCATAGGTCAGCGCTTCGGCCGCCGCCGGACCGGCAACGCCATTATAGACGACATGGGAGCGCGCGGATCCGGGATCGCCGAACGCGGCGCGCGTCGCCTTCGAGTTGAAGATGAGATCGGCATGGCTCCAATGCATCAACCCGACGAGGATCCGGCGCAGCACGCCTTCGGGAATTTCGTGGATGTGCAGCAATGCCTTGTGCGGGAGAAGACGCGAGGCCAGCGCATAGTCGGCGACGATCGAAGTGTTGACGTAGACGAGGTCACAATCGCGCAGGCGTCGCCATGCCCGCCACACCGCGACCGGCAGCCGCGCCATCTCGATGGTGGCAAGGCGCGCCATAGCCTGGCGCCTCAGCACCCAGAGCGGCTCGAAGACGATGCGGCTGGCGTGAGATTCCAGGATCTGCACGATCGGCCCGCTGCGCGGCAGGACCACCTCGATGTCGGCGGACGGAAACGCGGCGCGCAACGCGGCGACGCTCTCCGCGAAGCTGCGGTCGGAGCCATAGAGCTCATAGCCCTGATGGACGCATGCAATCCGCATATTCCCAAGCATCTTTCTGCCAGGGGAAGTTTGACGATCCCCGCCGCCTGACCGTACAGGCGACTGGAAATCTCAAGCCCAACACCCCTTTGGACTTTCACTGGTTGCCGGTATGGCCATGAAGCGGATGTCGAATCCGGATCACCACACCAATTCTGCACGTCCTCCGCCGATTCTGACGCACAGAAATTCCCTGAGCAAGGATCATGCCGGGCCTGATTTCTCCGTCTGGTGGTCGCCAGGGCCGGCAATGCCTCGTTTCGATACACATACGTGCGGAAAGTTGACCGATAGTGAAACAACGCGGGCGTCCGGAAGAAATATTTTACAACCCGGGTGCAATAATCGCGGGGTCGGAGCTGGCAGGCATGTTGCATGGCCAGCTTTTGAGATCAGGCAGCACCGCGGATCGAGCGGACTTGAAAGCGTCACGGCCATGAAATCGGAAAAGCCCTCCATCCTGATCCTGGGAACGCGCGGCATCCCCGCGGCCCATGGCGGCTTCGAAACCTTCGCCGAGAAGCTGGCGCTTTTTCTTGTCGGACGCGGCTGGAAGGTCGGAGTCTATTGTCAGGACGAGGTTGCACGGGTCGACCAGAGGGTGCGCGTCGCAAGCTGGAACGGCATCGACCTCATCCACATCCAGGTCGCCTCGAAAGGCCCACGCGCGACGCTGGAGTTCGACTGGCAATGCGTGCTCGACGCCGCCCGGCGGCCCGGCGTCTGCCTCGTGCTTGGCTATAATGGCGCGGTCTTCCTGACCTGGCTCAGGCTGATGCGGCGCAAGATCATCACCAACATGGACGGCATCGAGTGGCGCCGGCCCAAATGGGGTGCTGCGGCACGCACATGGTTCTGGCTCAACGAGTGGATCGGCGCCTGGGCCTCGCACCGCCTGGTCGCCGACCATCCTGTGATCGCGGATCATCTGGCAACGCGCCGGCCGCGCAGCGCCATCGCCACCATCGCCTATGGCGCCGACCCGGTGACAGCGGCACCGGAGGCGCCGGTGCGCGCGCTCGGCCTCGAGCCTGGAAAATACCTGATCTCGATCGCGCGCATCGAGCCCGACAACAACATCCTGCCCATCGTCGAAGCCTTCTGCAGCCAGAAGCGCGACATGAAGCTGGTGGTGCTGGGCACCCTTTCCGATGCCATTCCCTACCATGTCGCCGTCCGCCAGGCGGCGAACGCCTCGGTGGTCCTGCCGGGCGCCATCTACGACCAGGCCACGGTGAAGGCGCTCAGGTTCCACGCCCGCGCGTATCTGCATGGCCACACGGTCGGCGGCACCAACCCGTCGCTGGTCGAGGCGCTGGCCGCCGGCAACATGGTGATCGCCCACGACAACCCCTACAACAGATGGACCGCCGGCGCCGCGGCCATCCACTTCACGGACACGCAAAGCTGCGCCGAGCGGATGCGGCAGGCGATGGAGGATGACGCCCTGGCCAAGGCCTGCGGCGAGGCCGCCAGGACGCGCGCCCGCGAAGCCTTCCGCTGGGACGACGTCCTGCTTGCCTATGAGAATGAAGCCTATCGGCTTCTCGGCGCGACCGCGGCGCGGCCGGCCGCGATCGAGCGTCCCTCGCCCGGCGCCGTATGACGGACTGGTCGCGGCGGCGGCTTCTGCGCACAGCGCTGTCGACCGCGCTAGTGCCCGCCGCGCTCGCGCCGCTCGCGCCGGTACCGCCCGCTTTTGCTACAGGCGGCGAGTGGCGTTTCCGCCGCGGCGTCAATGCCTGGCCGTGGTTCGCGCTGACCCGTGAGTTTCCCGCGCCACGCACCGATTACGACTGGCCGCCCTTCCAGTCGCAGCGGCCGGTGCCGACACCGGACGACCTTCACCGGCTGCGCCAGACCGGGCTCGACTTCATCCGCCTGCCCGTCGATCCCGGCCCGTTCCTGGCGGCCGACGCCGCCACGCGCGGCAAGCTGCTCGACATGCTGGACGCGGCCGTCGCCGCCACGCTCGAGGCCGGTCTCGGCATCATCGTCAACGTCCAGGCCAATGGCGCCACCCATTACTGGAACCCCGACCGCATGGTCTCGAGCACCGCCGCGCCCGAATTCGAAGCCTATCGCGCACTGGTCGGCGAGCTGGCCGGCCGGCTGGAACGGTTTCAGCCGGGCATGGTGGCGCTGGAGCCGGTCAACGAGCCGCCGCAATCCTGCTCCTCCAACGTCTGGTCGCAGGTCCAGGCAGCCCTTCTGACGGCGGCCAGGGCGTCATCCCGTGGCTTGCCGCTGGTCGTCACCGGCGGCTGCGGCTCGATGGTGGGCGGGCTGGCGGCGCTCGATCCGGCGCCGCTGGCCGTCTTCGAGCCGATCCTGTTCACCTTTCACTTCTACGAGCCCTATCTGTTCAGCCATCAGGGCGCGCCCTGGATGCGCGAACCTGTCTACCGCGCGCTCAACAATGTGCCCTGGCCGGCATCCGCCGGCTCGCTCGAGCGGACGCTGGCCTCCGTCAGGGCGCGCATGGCCAAGGATACCGAGACCACGGACGAGGCCAAGAAAGCCGCCTATGCGCAAACCGAGCGTGTGCTGAAGGTCTATTTCGACGCCCGGCCCGACCGCTGGTTCATCGACAAGTATCTCGGCCAGGCGCGCGACTGGGCCGACAGCCACGGCATTGCGCCGGAGCGCGTCATCATGGGCGAATTCGGCGCGCTGCGCACCGACGCCCGCTACACCGCCGCGCCCGACCCCGACCGCGCCCGCTACATTTCCGATGTCAGGCAAAGCGCGGAGTCGTTCGGCTTTCCCTGGGCCTTCTGGGATCTCTTCGACGGCATGGGCATGATGGACGACACCACGCGGGCGCTGGACCCGGCGATGGTCGAGGCGCTTGGGTTGAGGATGGCGCGGTAGACGGCAGCCCCCGCGCTTCGTCATCCTAGGGCG